>NZ_JBEZGJ010000082.1:0-31325 GCF_040649965.1 Micromonospora sp. NPDC048843 | reverse complement strand
GCCCGCGCGGCCTTGCCCGCCGCCGTCGCGGCGGCCACCGCCGAATCGGCGGGCACCGCCGGCACCTCGGCCACCGGCTGCTCGCACACCGGGCACGCCGCACCGACATGCAGGTGCACCCGCAGACTCACCGCCAGGTCGGTGGCCTTCGCCTCCTCGTGCGCCCGGAAGGCCGCCTCCAGCTCGGTGTCGGCCCGCTCGGCGACCACCCGTGCGGCGGCCAACGCCGCCACCGCGGCGGCATGCTCGTCATTCGCCGCGCGCACCGTCGCCCGGACCGTGTCGGCCTCGCCGGACAACCGATCCCGATCGTCGTACGCCCGCAGTTGCAGCCGCAGCGCGCTCTCGTCACCGGCGGCGGCCAGCTCACCGCGCAGCTTGTCCTCCCGCTCCTCGGCCAGCGACACCCCGGCCGCAGCCGCCTCGGCGTCGGCCCGCGCCGCCGCGACCGCGCGAGCGACAGCGGTCACCCCAGCCGGCGCGCGTACCCCGGTCAGCACTGTCAGCTCGTCGTCCAGCGCGGTCAGCGCCGCCGCGGCCCCCCGTGCGGTGACCCGGGCCGCAGCCAGCTCCGGCACCGCCTCGGCCACTGCGGCCGCCAGCTCGGCCATCCGCTCCACCCGGGCGTCGGCCTCGGCCAACGCCTCGTCGTCCACGCCGGTCAACCCGGCGAGCACCTGATCGACCGCCTCCAGCCGGGCCTCCGCCTGCGCGGCGCGCGCCGTCGCCTTCTTCTGCACGTCCTCGTAGACGCCGAGGCCGAGCAGGTTGACCAGGATCTGTTGCCGCGTCGCCGGCTTGGCGTGCAGGAAGTCGGCGAACTGCCCCTGTGGCAGCACCACACAGCTGGTGAACTGCTCGTACGGCAGCCCGACCGCCTCCAGCACCGCCTGCTCCATCTCGGCGGGGGTGCCGGCCACCACCTCGCCGAGATCGTCCGGGCTCAACCCGGTGTCCAGTTTGGTCACGTCGAAGCCGGCCGGCATCAGCTGCAACCCGGCGTTCGCGGTCTTCACGTTGCCCCGGCCGTCCCGGCGGACCACCCGGGTCGCCACGTACCGGGCGCCGCCGGACTCGAAGACCAACCGCACCCGCGCCTCGGTCGCCGACGGCGCGAGCGCGTTCGCCAACCCTCGGGCGCCACCCCAGCGGGGCACCATGCCGTAGAGGGCGAAGCAGATCGCGTCCAGCACTGTCGACTTGCCCGAACCGGTCGGGCCGATCAGCGCGAAGAAGTCGGCGTCGGTGAAGTCGACTGTGGTCTCGTCCCGGAAGACCGTGAACCCGGCCATGTCCAACCGCATCGGACGCATCAGTGCTCGACCTCCTCGAAAAGCTCGTCGAAGAGCTCCCGGACACCCTCGTCGGCGTGGCCCCGGCTGTCCAGGTAGTCGGCGAACAACTCCCGGGGCGAACGCCCCGACCGCTGGGCGATGCGCGCGCCGCTGCCCGGCGCTGCCAACAGCTCCGGGTCGATCCGGATCTCCAGGGCCCGGGGGAGCAGCTCCTGGATCTCCTCGCGCAGGCCGGCGCGGGGTTGCTCCCGCACATACACCCGCAGCCACGCGTCCGGTGCCTCGATCTCGGCGAGCTGGGCCAGGGTGCCCCGCACCGTGCGCAGCGCACTCGCCGCCGTCACCGGCACCTCCCGCACCCGGGCGGCGGTGCTGGCCGTCACCTCGACCATCGTCACCGAGGGGATGTTCTCCTGCTCACCGAAGTCCACAGCGAGCGGGCTGCCGCTGTACCGCACCGGGCAGGGGCCGGCAACCCGCTGCGCCCGGTGCAGGTGACCCAGCGCCACGTAGTGCGCGGTGGCCGGGAAGACGGTGGCGGGAACGGCGTAGCCCAACACGGTGTGCGCGTCGCGCTCGCCACCGCCGGTGGCCGCGCCGGTCACCGTCAGATGCGCGGTGACCAGGTGCACCCGGTCCGGTTCGGTGAAACCCTCGGTCAGTCGCCCCAGCACCCGGCCCAGGTGGTCGGCGTACGTCTGGTTGGTCTCCGCGGCGGTCAGCTCGTACATCTCCAACGCGCGCACCGCGTACCGCTGGGACAGGAACGGCAACGCGGCCAGCCGCCATCGCTCGCCACCGGCGGTGGTGCCGTCGATGACGTGCTCGTCCGGATTTTCCCGCACTCCGCCGCGCAGCGTGATGCCGGCGGCATCGGCCCATGGGCGCAGCGCGTCCAGCGCCGGGCCGTTGTCGTGGTTGCCGCCGATCGCCACCACGTCCGCGCCGGTCCGCCGCAACGCCGTCAACGCCCTGGTGACCAGACGGGTCGCCTCCGAGCTGGGCGCGGCGGTGTCGTAGAGGTCACCGGCGACGATCACCAGATCCGGCTGTTCGGCACGGGCGATCTCGATCACCCCGGCCAGCACGGCCTTGTGCTCGTCGGCCCGGGACTGCCCCTTGAGCACCTTTCCCACGTGCCAGTCGGAAGTGTGCAGGATCTTCATGGCTGTGCTGGCCTTCCGTTCGCGACTGCGGGGCTCGCAAGCTCACTCCTCGCGCTCACCTGTGCCGGCCCTACCTAGAACGGGATGTCGTCGTCGGTGCCGCCGCCGGAGCCCACCACGGCGAACGGGTCGGCGGACTGGGTGATCGAGCGCAGCGTCTCCGATGGTGCCCGGCCCGCCTCGGAGACCCGGGTGGCCCAGGCCGGGAATGGGAATTCCAGGCAGAGCGGCACCGGGATGTCCGGCTGGTTGACGAACATGGTGCCCGGCTTGGCCAGCAACGCCCGCTGGCGCTGCGCGGGCGGCAGGAAGCCGTACTCCGGGCGGGACGCCTCGGCCGGGTCGAGCCGGCCGACCACCCGGATCGCCGAGTTGGTGACGATCCGCCGCTCCACCTCGCTCGCCGTCTGCTGCGCGCCGATCAGGATCACCCCGAGCGAGCGGCCCCGCTCGGCGATGTCGAGCAGGACCTCCTTGATCGGCGAGGAGCCCTCCCGGGGGGCGTACTTGTTGAGCTCGTCGAGGACGACGAAGAGCAGCGGCTTGGCGGTGCCGGACTTCTCCTTGCGCTCGAACTCGCTCTTGAGCGTCACACCGACCACGAACCGCTGCGCGCGGTCCGGAAGGTTGTGCAGGTCGACAACGGTGACCTGGGCCGACTCGCTCGTGTTGATCGAGTGGGGGCGGCGGGTGGCAAGGTCGCCGCGGATCAGCCGGGCCAGGTCCTTCTTGCTGCCGATCAACCGCCGGGCGAACGCGTTGACGGTGCCCAGCCCCACCGCGCTGCCCGCCCAGTCGGAGCGGGTCTCGTCGTCGTTGAGCTGATCGACGATGTGGTCGACCAGATCGCCGTAGGAGCCGAGCCGAACCCCGTCGATGCTCACCCCACCGTCGGCCGGCTGGGCGTAGCGGGCCAGGTGCGCGGCCACCGAGTGGACCACCATCGTGTACTGCTGGCGCTCGTCGTCGGCGTCGGCGAAGACGTACGGCAGCAGGCGGTCGGTGCAGAACTCGCTCAGCGTCCAGTAGAACGAATCCACCCCGGTGAGCCGGCTGCTCACATCCGGCGTGCCGGCCGAGTCGCCGACCCGGGGTGGGGCGTACACCCGCACGTCGGGGAAGGCGCCGGCGCTCAAACCGAGCTTCGCGTACGCCGCCCGGGTGGGCTCGTCGAGGCGGGTGTTGGGGTGGTCCAGGAAGAGCAGATCCTCAC
The DNA here is from genome assembly GCF_040649965.1 of Micromonospora sp. NPDC048843. Lineage (NCBI taxonomy): Bacteria > Bacillati > Actinomycetota > Actinomycetes > Micromonosporales > Micromonosporaceae > Micromonospora > Micromonospora sp. NPDC048843. The sequence goes on along the minus strand of NZ_JBEZGJ010000082.1, from coordinate 27,651 downwards.
CCTTGACGTTGAAGATCAGCGCCTTGGCGTTGACCGCGTCGCCGCCCAGCACGCCGGAGCGGAACACCGAGTAGAGCAGGAAGGTGGCGAAGCTGGTCTTGGTGGCCACCCCGGAGATGCCGGAGATGGAGACGTGCGCACCCCGACTGCCGTCGAGAAAGTCGGCGTTGAGGTAGACGGGGACCCCGTCGCGACCCATCCCCATCGGGATGCGCCGCTCCATCCGGTCGAAGTGCAGCGCGCGGGCCCGGGCGTCCCCCTCGGCCCGGTGCACCACCGCGCCCGGGGTCGGCGGCACGTACAGCTCGGGATCGACCCGGGTGGTGGTGACCTCGGCCGCCTCCTGCACCTGCGCGGGCAGCGTGCCGTCGGCGATGGCGAACACGTCGGACTCGAACTGGGCGCCCTCGTGCCGAGCGCGGACCTGGGTGACCACCCCGGCGATCGTCACCGGCTCCCGGTCCGGCAGCTCCCGTCGCGTGACCACCACGTCGTCGAGCTGGAGGTAACTGCCGGGCGCCACGGCCGTCCAGAACTGCAACGGGGTGGCGTCGGCGGTGCCCAGCACCCGCCCGACCACCGCGCCCGGGCTGTCGAGCTCGGCGTCGGTCATCGGGCGGCTCGGGTCGGTCGGGCATCACGGTCGGCGCGCATGCCCTGCATCCTGCCCGAGGAGTACGACAGGTCGCCATGCGACGCGGCGGACGACACCATGCGCCGTCACACTCATGACGCTGAGTGCTCGGCCGAGCGCACGAGGTGGGCGGGAGTCGTGTAGGCGTGCACCGCGCGAGGACCGGACTCAACCCCCTGGGCGCCGATCGCGTTACCTAGGCATGGAGCACGGATGAATGACGACTTCGGCGCGGTGAAGAGCCAGGCCTCCCGTGGTCTGCACCGCCTGCGGGCCCGACTGGAGGCATCCGGTGTTACCCCACTCGACCTCGACCTCGCGGAGGAGAACCATGCGTGACAACGAGGTGGCCGCCCTGCTCGACCACGCCGTCGCGACAGTGGAGCTGCCACCCGGTCTCGCCCGACGGGTCGTCACGAGAAGCCGGGCGCGTCGCCGTCGGCGTCTGCTGCTGTCCGCCGGCACGGCGGCTGTGGTGGTGGCCGCCGGGGCGCTTGTGCTCCCGCAGTTGGGGCCGGCCGGTGGCGAGGACAAGGGCACCGGGCCGATCGCCGCTGTCGAGGTTCCGGCCGGGATCGTCGGACCCGACGGTCGACCGGTGACGCAGGCGCAGGTCGTGGCGGTCGGCAGGGTCGGTACGGAGACGCTCGTGCTGGTCCGGCGCGAACCACGCGCCGAGGAGCGGGCCGCCGGGGGACAGGCGGTCGAGGTTCTGACCGCCCCGGACGTGGGCGAACCGCGCCGGTTGCTCGACCATCTCTCGTACGACCTGGCCTGCGTCGACGGTGACGCGGTCTGCGCGGCTGTCCGATCAGCCGGCAGTGGGCTGGGCGTTGCCGTGGCCCGTCGCTCCGGCGGTCGGCTCTACGTCCTGGTCCAGGCGCCTCGGGGGCGTACCGTCGAGGTCGTCGCCAACGGCGTGCCGCATCCGCTCGGCGCGGCGCCGCGGGGCGCGGTGGTCGAGGTGGTCGCCGCCGAGCCGTACGAAGAGGTGCAGGTCTGGGCGAGCACCGAGGACGGCCGGCGATACCAGATCCCATGGGCTCCCGGAGCGGTGCTCATCGACTGATATTTATGGACGGGCGTGGCGGAGCAGGAGGACACCGTCCTCGGCGGCGAGCACGTGGCGTAGTGGCAGGTGCCGGGGCGGCGCGGCGTCGCCAGCGGTGATCCGACCCGGTCCGGGCCCGGCCAGCAGCGGCGAGACGGTGAGGCACAGCTCGTCCACCAGGTCGGCGGCGGTGAGCGCGCCGAACAGGTGCGGGCCACCCTCGCAGAGCAGTTGGGTGAGCCCGCGGCGGTGCAGCTCGGCCAGACCGGCGGCCAGGTCGACCCGCTCGGCGCCGCAGCGCAGCACGTCGGCGACGTCGGTCAGCCCGGGCGGCGGATTGGCGTCGGCATGGGTGAGCACCACAGGGCGGGTCGGCGCGTCGGCGAAGGCGGCCTGCGCCGGATCCAGGTCGAGCGAACCGGAGACGACCACAAGCGTCGGGTACTCGGCCAGCCCGTTGTCGCGACGCCAGTCACGGCGGCGCTCGTTGAGCCGGACCGCCCGGTACTCCTCGTGGCGGAGTGTGCCGGCGGCCACCACCAGGGCGTCGCAGGTCATCCGCAGCAGGCCGAACACCCGCTTGTCGGGCTCGCCGGAGAGGCCGGCGGAGTAGCCGTCCACGGTGACCGCGCCGTCCAGGCTGGCCACGAAGTTCACCCGTAGTCGGGGCTCGTCGGCGCGGCCGTAGTGGGCGGTCAGCGCAGCGTCGTCGAGCGGCTGCGTCGACGGCTCCGGCCAGAGCCGTCGGATCGGAATTCCGACGGTCATTCGCCGGCCGGACCGGTGACCGGAGGGGTGGGTTCGGCGGTACGGTGCTGACAGTCGCACCAGTTCCGGCCCGGGCAGTCGTCGTGTCGCCGGGCCCGGCACGCTCGGCAGATCATGCTCGCAGCCTAAGCCGCGGGAGGACAGGACAGCATGTCGCGTCAGATCTTCCAGCTGAAGATGTCCCTCGCCGGGAGCCGCCCGCCGGTGTGGCGCCGGGTGCTCGTGCCGGCCGGCTACACGCTGGACCGGCTACACCGGGTGGTGCAGCACACGATGGGTTGGCGGGACTGCCACCTGCACTCGTTCGAGATCGACGCGATGCAGTACGGCGAGCCGGATCCGGACGGGGAGTTGGCGTTGCACGACGAGCTGGACGTGCGGCTCGACGCGGTGCTCGGTAAGGGCAGCCGGTTCTCCTACACGTACGACTTCGGCGACTGGTGGGAGCACGACCTGGTCGTGGAGGACGCGTTGACCGCCGACCCCGACGAGCGGTACCCGGTCTGCCTGGCCGGCGAGCGGGCCTGCCCGCCGGAGGGTGTCGGCGGGCCGTTGGGCTACCAGTCGCTCCTGGAAGCCCTGGACGACCAGGACGCCACGGCCGACCCCGTCAGTTCCCGCCACGCGATGCTGCGCGACTGGGTGGGTCCGACCTTCGACCCGTCCCGGTTCGACCCCACCCGCGCAACCACCCTCCTCCGCCACTTCTGCTGACCGCCCCCGCCCGGCCCCTCCGGGGCCCGGTGTTGTTGATCAAGAAGTTTGCGTCAGCAACGCCACCTTTCCTGACCGAAACCTCTTGATCACCGAGGTGGGGCGGGGGGTGTGGTTGGGGTGGGTGCGGTGGGAGTGGTGAGCGGTAACGATCTGGGAACGCTCCCAACGTCCTATTGACACTCCCGTTACCCGCCGGCAATCTCATGGGAGCGCTCCCGGAGGTGGTGTGTGTCACTCACGGACCCCGGCCCGGCGCGATGAGCAACCCCCACCACACACATCAGCCTCACCACCGGAAAGAGGGGTCAGCGAATGAGTGTCACCACGCGGCGTACCCGCCTGGCGGCCGCTGCCCTGGCCGCGATCACCGCGGTCAGCGGTCTCGCAGCCTGCGGCAACGACGACGACAAGCCGGCGGCCGGCGAGAAGCCCGCCAAGCTGGTCGTCGACACCTTCGGCGAGATGGGCTACGACGAGCTCGTCAAGCAGTACGAGAAGGACACCGGCATCAAGGTCGAGCTGCGCAAGACCGCACAGCTCGGTGAGTACCGGCCGAAGCTGGTCCGCTACCTGGCCACCGGCAAGGGCGCGGCGGACGTCACCGCACTGGAAGAGGGCATCCTCAACGAGTTCAAGCCCAACGCGCGTAACTGGGCCGACCTCACCCCGCTGGTCGCCGACCACTCCAAGGAATACCTGCCCTGGAAGTGGGAGCTGGGCAAGGCACCGGACGGTCGGCTGATCGGCCTGCCGACCGACGTCGGCAGCCTCGCCGTCTGCTACCGCAAGGACCTGTTCCAGGCGGCCGGCCTGCCCACCGAGCGCGACCAGGTGTCGGCGCTCTGGCCGGACTGGAAGGGCTTCCACGACGCCGGTCTGAAGTACAAGCAGGGCACCGGCGGCAAGGCGTTCATCGACTCGATCACCGCCGTCTCCAACGGTGTGCTCTTCCAGGGCAACGGTGACCTGTTCTATGACAAGGAAGACAACATCATCGCGGACACCAGCCCCGCGGTGAAGAACGCCTGGGACACCGCCACCTCGATGGCGGACATCTCCGCCAAGGCGTCCACCTGGTCGCCGGAGTGGTCTGGTGGCTTCAAGCAGGGCACCTTCGCGGCCACCTTCTGCCCGTCCTGGATGCTCGGCATCGTGTCGGACAACTCCGGTCCGGCCAACAAGGGCAAGTGGGATGTCGCGTCCGTGCCGGGCGGCGGCGGTAACTGGGGCGGCTCGTGGCTCGCGGTTCCGGCGCAGAGCAAGTACCCGAAGGAGGCGGCGAAGCTCGCCGAGTACCTGACCAACGCGAAGAGCCAGGTCGAGGCATTCAAGCTCAAGGGCCCGCTGCCGACGAACCTGGAGGCGCTGAAGAACGACGCGTTCATCAGCTACACCAACGAGTACTTCAGCAACGCGCCGACCGGCAAGATCTTCGGGGAGAGCGTCGCCAAGATCCAGCCGACCCACCTGGGTCCGAAGCACCAGGCGGTCAAGGAGAACGCACTCGAGCCGGCCCTGCGGGCGTTCGAGAACGGGCAGGCCGACAAGGCGAAGGCCTGGGAGCAGTTCACGAAGGACGCCAAGACTCAGGGTGCCTTCTGAGTGATTCCCTGCCGGTGGCGTTCGGGGTTTCCCGGACGCCACCGGCCGGTCCCCTCCGCGTAGCGCCCTGCGCGAGGGCCCCCGGGCCTCGCCGGAAAAGGAAATTCGCATGAGCCTGTCGGCCACGACGGCACGGCCGTCGCCAGCAGCACCGCCTTCTCCCGACGTCGATCGCCGACGTCGACGGGGAAGGTTACTCAACCGCCTCGATGTCAAGTACTCGCCGTACCTCTACATCGCCCCGTTCTTCCTGATCTTCGGCATATTCGGGCTGTACCCGATGCTGCGTACCGCCTGGATGTCGCTGCACGACTGGGACATGATCGGCGAGCACACGTTCATCGGTTTCGACAACTACACCCGGCTGTTCTCCGACGAGTACTTCTGGAACGCGCTGGTCAACACGTTCGGCATCTTCGCCCTGTCGACCATCCCGCAGTTGTTGCTCGCACTCTTCCTGGCGAACCTGCTCAACCGGACCCTCCTGCGCGCCAAGACCTTCTTCCGGATGGCCATCTTCATGCCGAACGTGGTGTCGGTGGCCGCGGTCGCGATCGTCTTCGGGATGTTGTTCCAGCGGGAGTTCGGCCTGTTCAACTGGCTGCTCAGCTTCGTCGGTGTCGACCCGGTCGACTGGGACGGGCACCGGTGGAGTTCCTGGACGGCCATCTCCTCCATGGTCAACTGGCGGTGGACCGGGTACAACACCCTGATCCTGCTCGCCGGCATGCAGGCGATCCCGAAGGACCTCTACGAGGCCGCGGAGATCGACGGCGCCAGTCCGTGGCGACAGTTCTGGCAGATCACCCTGCCCATGCTCAAGCCGACCTTCATTTTCGTGGTGATCCTGTCCACGATCGGCGGCATGCAGCTCTTCACCGAGCCCCTGCTCTTCGGCAACGGCAACATCATCGGCGGCAACCAGCGGGAGTTCCAGACGCTGGCCATGTACATGTACGAGATGGGAATCGTGAACCTGAACACCGCCGGCTATGGAGCCGCGGTCGCCTGGGCGATCTTCATGATCATCATCGTGGTGTCGCTGTTCAACTTCCTACTCGTCCGCCGCTCGGCGAAGTGAGGAGAGATCGATGATCTCGGCTTCCCAGCGCCTGTGGCGCACCAGCCCACTGACCTACCTGGCGCTCGTCCTGGCGGCGCTGCTGTCGATCTACCCGTTCTACTACATGCTGGTGATCGGCAGTCGCAGCCTGGACAACATCAACGACGTGCCGCCGCCGCTCACACCCGGTGGCGCGTTCGGTGACAACTTCGGGCGGGTGCTCGACAACGACGCCGCCAACTTCCTCACCGGCATGATGAACTCGATCATCGTCTCCTCGGTGGTCACCCTGTCGGTGGTGCTCACCGGTTCACTGGCCGGGTTCGCCTTCGCCAAGCTGAAGTTCCGCGGCAGTAACGCCCTCCTGCTGGCGATCATCGTCACCATGATGATCCCGACCCAGATGGGGCTCATCCCGCTCTGGGGCATGATGCAGGACCTGGGGTGGTACGACACCCTCTACGCCGTCACCGTGCCGTTCCTGGTCACCGCCTTCGGCGTGTTCATGATGCGGCAGTACGCCAGCCAGGCGATCTCCGACGAGCTGATCGAGGCCGGCCGCGTCGACGGTGCGAGCACGTTCCGGATCTACTGGAGCATCGTGCTGCCCGCGCTGCGTCCCGCCGCCGGTGTCCTCGGTCTGCTGACCTTCATGGAGACCTGGAACTCGTTCCTCTGGCCGTACGCCATCCTCACTCCGGAGAACCCGACCCTCCAGGTCTCGCTCTCCTTCCTCTCGTACGCCTACTACACCGACTACTCCCAGGTGTTCGCCGCCACGGCGATCGGCACCATCCCCCTGGTAATCGTCTTTCTCGTGTTCGGCCGCCAGATCATCGGCGGGATCATGGAAGGTGCCGTCAAGTCGTGAGCAACCCCGCCAGCCCACCCGCCGTCGACGTCCTCGACGAGCGCCCCGGGCTGACCTTTCCACCCGGATTCCTCTGGGGGGCCGCGACGGCGGCGTACCAGATCGAGGGAGCGGCGGCTGTGGACGGCCGTGCCCCGTCGATCTGGGACACCTTCAGCCACACCGAGGGTCGGGTCGTCGCCGGGCACACCGGGGACGTCGCGTGCGACCACTACCACCGTCTCGGCGACGACGTCGCGCTGATGGCCGAGCTGGGCCTGAAGTCGTACCGTTTCTCGGTCTCCTGGTCCCGCGTGCAGCCTGCCGGCACCGGCGCGGCCAACCCGGGTGGCCTGGACTTCTACCGGCGGCTGGTGGACGAGCTGCTGGCCAATGGCATCGAGCCGTGGCTCACCCTCTACCACTGGGACCTGCCGCAGCCGCTGGAAGACGCCGGCGGCTGGCCGGCGCGGGACACCGCGGCCCGTTTCGCCGACTACACGACGCTGGTGGCCGACGCGCTCGGTGACCGGGTGCGCTACTGGACCACGCTGAACGAGCCGTGGTGCTCAGCGTTCCTCGGCTACGGCTCCGGTGTGCACGCCCCCGGCCGCACCAACGGAGCGGACGCGGTGCGTGCCGGACACCACCTGATGCTCGGCCACGGCCTGGCCGTGCAGGCACTGCGGGCCGCCCGGCCGGCGGCCGAGGTGGGCGTGACGGTCAACCTCTACCCGGTCGACCCGGCCAGTGACAGTCCCGCCGACTCCGACGCCGCCAGGCGGATCGACGGCTTGGCCAACCGGTTCTTCCTGGATCCGCTGCTGCGCGGGTCGTACCCGGAGGACCTGGTGGCCGACCTCAGCACGGTGACCGACTTCGAGCACGTGCGCGATGGCGACCTGGCGACCATCTCCACGCCGCTGGATCTGGTCGGGGTCAACTACTACAGCCGGCACGTGGTCGCCGCGCCGGTCGAGGGCGTGGAGGCCGACCCGGCCCCCTCGTGCTGGCCGGGCAGCGAGGATGTCCGGTTCGTCACCCGTGGCGTTCCGGTCACCGACATGGGCTGGGAGATCGACGCCCCGGGCCTGACCGAGACGCTGCGCCGGGTGAGCGGCTACACCGACCTGCCCCTGTACGTCACCGAAAACGGCTCCGCGTTCGTCGACTCGGTGGTCGACGGGCAGGTCGACGACGTCGACCGGCTGGGCTACTTCGACGCCCACCTGCGCGCCGCCCACGAGGCGATCGACGCTGGCGTGCCTCTGCGGGGATACTTTGCCTGGTCGCTGATGGATAATTTCGAATGGGCCTGGGGTTACACCAAGCGGTTCGGCATGATCCACGTCGACTACGACAGCCAGGTCCGCACCCCCAAGTCCAGCGCCAAGTGGTACGCCTCGGTGATCCGGCGCAACGGTCTGGCCGCACAATAGGCTCGGGCCAGCCATCAGGACGGCCCCGGCGTCCGCCTCTCGCAGGTGGCGCCGGGTCCGCCCGCCGTCGGAGGAGCAGACGATGACAACGCAGCGCACCCGGTCGCTCGGGCGCCCGACCCTCGACGCGGTCGCGGCGCGTGCCGGCGTCGGTCGGGGCACGGTCTCCCGCGTGGTCAACGGCTCGCCCCAGGTCAGCCCGGAGGCCCGGGCCGCTGTCCAACAGGCCATCGCGGAGCTGGGGTACGTGCCGAACCGGGCCGCCCGAGCGCTCGTCACCCAGCGGACCGACTCCGTCGCGCTGGTGGTGTCCGAATCCGGCGAGCGGGTCTTCACCGAGCCGTTCTTCGCCGCGATCGTGCGGGGGATCAGCTCCGGGCTGTTGGAGACGCCGATGCAGCTCTGGCTGGCCATGGCCCAGTCGCCGGTGGAACGGGAGCGGGTCGAGCACCACCTCACCAACCAGCACGTCGACGGCGTACTCCTGCTGTCGTTGCACGACTCCGACCCGTTGCCGACGCTGCTGGAGGAGCGCGGCCTGCCGGCAGTGCTCGGCGGTCGGCCCGCCCGGATGCTGCAACCGGGCGCCCAACCGGCCTGGTTTGTCGACGTGGACAACGTTGGCGGGGCCCGGCAGGCGGTGGAGTACCTGGCGCGGCAGGGGCGGCGACGCATCGCCACCATCGCCGGTACGCAGGACATGGGCGTCGGCCTGGCCCGGTTGACCGGCTACACCGAGGCGGTCAAGGCCACCGGGGCCGGCGTCAACCCCGACCTGATCGCGTACGGCGACTTCAGCGAGGGCAGCGGGGCGGCCGCCATGCGTCGCCTGCTGGACACCTGCCCGGACCTGGACGCGGTCTTCGTCGCCTCCGACCTCATGGCGTTCGGTGCGCTGCGTACCCTGCGCGAGGCCGGCCGGCGCGTGCCGCAGGACGTCGCGGTGATCGGCTTCGACGACGCGACGATCGCCCTGCGGGCGGAGCCGCCGTTGACCACTGTCTTCCAGCCGGTGGAGGAGATGGGCCGGCAGATGGCCCGCCTGCTGGTGGCCCGGATCCGTGGCGAGGAGCTACCCGCCTCCCACATCCTCCTGGACACCCAACTGGTCCACCGAGCCTCCGCCTAACCCCAGTACCCCCCCCGCCCCCGGGCACCCCCGGACCTTCCCCCGGTTGGGGTGAGGGGGTGAGGGGGTGGGGGTGGGGGTGGGGCCGGGTTAGGGGGCCCAGCGGCGGAGTTCGCGTTTGGCCAGGGAGTTGCGGTGCACCTCGTCGGGACCGTCGGCGAGGCGCAGGGTGCGGGTCTGCGCCCAGAGAGCGGCCAGTGGCGTGTCCTGGCTGACACCGGCGCCGCCGTAGCCCTGGATGGCCTTGTCGATCACCCACTCCGCCATCGCCGGCGTGCCGATCTTGATGGCCTGGATCTCGGTGTGCGCGCCCTTGTTGCCGACGGTGTCCATCAGCCAGGCCGTCTTGAGTACCAGCAGCCGGGCCTGCTCGATGCGGACCCGGGACTCGGCGATCCACTCCCGGACGACGCCCTGCTCGGCCAGCGGTCGGCCGAACGCGATCCGTTCGTTGGCGCGGCGGCAGAGCAGCTCCAATGCCCGCTCAGCCATTCCGATCAATCGCATGCAGTGGTGGATCCGGCCCGGCCCCAGCCGAGCCTGGGCGATGGCGAAGCCGGTGCCCTCGGCGCCGATCAGGTTCTCCGCGGGCACCCGGACGTCGGTGAAGTCGATCTCGGCGTGCCCGCCGTGTGAACCGTCGGTGTAACCGAAGACGGTCATGCCCCGGCGTACTGTCACCCCTGGGGTGTCCCGGGGGACCAGCACCATGCTCTGCTGGCGGTGCCGGTCGGCGGTGGGGTCGGTCTTGCCCATCACGATGAAGATCTCGCAGCGCGGGTCCATGGCCCCGGACGACCACCACTTGCGTCCGTTGATCACGTACTCGTCGCCGTCGCGGGTGATCCGGGTGGCGATGTTTGTGGCGTCGGAGGACGCGACGTCGGGCTCGGTCATGCAGAACGCCGAACGGATCTCACCCTCCAGCAGCGGCATCAGCCAGCGCTGCTGCTGCGCCTCCGAACCGAACTCGGCCAGCAGTTCCATGTTGCCGGTGTCCGGTGCCGCGCAGTTGACAGCCTCCGGCGCGAGGTGCGGGCTGCGCCCGGTCAGCTCGGCCAGGGGGGCGTACTGGAGGTTGGTGAGGCCGGCGCCGTAGCGCGGGTCGGGCAGGAAGAGGTTCCACAGGCCGCGTTTGCGGGCCTCCGCCTTCAGCTCGCCCAACACCGGGGTACGCGACCACGGGTCCCCGGCGGCCACCTGCTCGGCGTGCACGGCCTCGGCCGGGTAGACGTGCTCGGTCAGGAACCGGGTCAGCTCGGCGCGCAGTTCCTCGGTCCGGCTGTCGTATGAGAAGTCCATCACCGCTCCCTGGCGGCGGTCAGCCCGTGCGCGACCAGCGGTGCCACCATCTCGCCGATCCGGTCGAAGCCCTCGCCGAGCGTCTGCCCGAGCGTGTGGCGGTAGTGGATGCCCTCGCAGATGACAGCGAGCTTGAAACAGCCCAGCGCCACGTGCCAGTGCAGCGGCCCGACGTCGACATCGCTGCGGCCGGCGTACCTGTCGATCAGCTCGCTGCCGGTGGGGAAGCCGGCGCGCGGGCCGAGCCCGTCGGCGACGGGGTTGCCCGCGGCGGTGTCGCTGCCGCCGAGCACGTCCCAGTACGTCAGTAGCAGCCCCAGGTCGGCGAGGGGGTCGCCGAGGGTGGCCATCTCCCAGTCGAGCACCGCGTGCACGGCGACCGGGTCCGCCGAGGCGAGGAGGTTGTCCAGCCGGTAGTCGCCGTGCACGATCCGGCCGGCGTTCGCGCCCTCCGGGGCGGTCGCCGCGAGCAGGTCACGCAGCTCGTCGATGCCGGGCAGTGGGCGGCTGCGGGAACGGTCGAGCTGCCCGGCCCAGCGGCGGACCTGCCGGGCGAGGTAGCCCTCGGGGCGGCCGAAGTCAGCCAACCCGACGCTGGACGGGTCGACGCCGTGCAGCGCGGCGAGCGTGTCCATCATCGCCATGGCGAGGGCGCGGCGGCGCTCGTCGCCCAGCGGGTCGGTCTGCGCACGGGTGCGGAACACCTCGCCGGGCATCCGCTCCATGAGGTAGAACGGCGCGCCGATCACCTCGGGGTCGGTGCAGAGCAGCAGCGCGCCCGGGACCGGCACATCGGTCGGCGCCAGTGCCGAGATGACCCGGAACTCGCGCGCCATGTCGTGCGCGGTCGCCAGCACGTGGCCCAGCGGGGGACGCCGCAGCACCACCTCGCGGTCGCCGAGGCGCAGCAGGTAGGTGAGGTTGGACTTGCCGCCCGCGATCAGCGTGGCACGCAGCGGCCCGACGGCCAGCTCGGGTCGGTGCGTTGCCAGATGATCGGCGAGACGGTCCAGGGCCAGCCCCGCCGGGGAGACGGAATCGGCCCCCGGCCGTGACGCGTCGACGGCCGGATCGCTCATCCGACTAGTTGATGGCAGCCCGCTCACGTTGTCAAGGTCAGAATTTCCGCTCGGGACATGCCCCTGCAACAGGGACGAAATGGTCAACTACCAGGCTGGGGTCAGCCTGCCGGCCGCTCTTTCGCCGGCCCGCCGAGCGGAGGGACAGACATGTTGCTGCGAGTTCGGGTCACCCTGCCGGACCGTCCGGGCACCCTCGGTCAGGTCGCCCGTACGTTGGGCGTCTCCGGGGCGGACATCGTCCAGGTCGTGGTCCTCGAACGGCTCGGCGGGCGCGCGGTGGACGACTTCACTGTCGTCTGGCCGGGCGCGGCGCGGGTGGAGCGGCTGCTGGCTGGCCTCGCCGCGATACCGGGGGTGCGGGTGGACGGTGTGTGGCGGGCGATCGGCGCGCCCACCACCACCGGCCAGGACGCGGAGCTGTTGGCCCAGGTCGCGGCCAACCCGGCGGACGGGTTGGCCACCCTGGTCGACGCGGTGCCGGGGCTGCTGGCCGCCGACTGGGCAGTGGCCGCGGTGGTGCCGGTCGACTGGGCCTCGCGAAGCGGGGGCGGCGGGGCGACTGTGGGGCACGCGAGCTGGCGTGCCCCCGTACCCCCGCGGTTGCCGGAGGTGACCCCGCTGCGTGGACGGTCGATGACCACGCCCGACGGCACCCACCACGCGATCGCGCCGTTCGGCCGGGCGGGCCTGGTGCTGGTGGTGGCCCGTGAGCGCAGCGAGACCCTCTCGGCCGCGGCGTTCCACAGCACCGAGGTGGATCGGCTCACCCAGCTCGTCCGCGCCTGCGCGGTGATCCTCGGTGACCGACTCGATCTCGTCGGCGCGCCGCCGGTGGTCGCCGGTCCCTGAGCGGCCCGAGGAGTTCCCGGGCCGACACCGCCGGGCAACCGGGCGGCAACAGGCGGGGGTGAGGCTCTTACCGGGGAAGGGAGCCAACCATGACGTTGTGGCGGATCCGAGCGACTGTGGACGACCGACCGGGTTACCTGTCGGTGCTCACGGCGAGCCTCGCGCTGCGTGGGGTCAACATCCTCACCGTGCAGGTGCAGCCCACCGAGCAGGGCGCGGTGGACGACTTCCTGGTCGACGCGCCGGACGCGCTCGACGAGGCCGAGCTGATCGCCGCCGTCGAGCGTGGTCGGGGCCGGGACTGCTGGGTGGCGCGCAGCGAGGCGCGTGGTCTGGCCGACCAGCCCACCCGGGTGCTCGGGCTGGCCAACCGGCTGGTGCGTGACCCGGACGCGACGGGCGAGGCGTTACGGACCCTGCTCGCCGCCGACGTCGTCAGCTGGCGACCGGCGTCGGTCGGCGGCGAACGGGGGATCACCGGCGCCAGCATGCTGTTGGCGGACCCGGCGGGCGGTTCGTTCGCGCTGCGTCGGGCCGCGCCCGACTTCACCCCGGCGGAGTACGCGCGGGCGCAGGCCCTTGTCGAGCTGGCCGCCACAGTGGCGCGCCGAGCCGCCGAACAGGTCACACTGGTGCTTCCCGACGGCGCTGAGGTGGCCGTCCGACCGGCCGGCGTCCACGATCTGTCCGGCGTGGTGGAGCTGCACGAGGGGTGCTCACCGCGCAGCCGGCAGCGGCGTTACCTGGGCGGGGCGGCGCTGCCGCAGTCGGCCCGCGTGCGTCGACTGCTGGAGCCGAGCCGAGGGCTGACGCTGATCGCCAGCACCACCGGCTCCGACGGCACTGCCGAGTCGGTGGTCGCCATGGCGAACCTGCTCGGCGAGGGCGACGAGGCCGAGGCGGCGCTTCTGGTGCGGGACGACTGGCAGCGGCGTGGGCTCGGCTCGGCGTTGCTACGCCGGGTGGTTCAGCACGCAGACCGGTCCGGGTACGCGGCACTGGTGCTGCACGTGCAGGCCACAAACGACCCGATGCTGCGGACGCTGCACCGGCTGGGGCGGCCCGCAGCTGTGGAGCGCGACGGCGCGCTGCTCACCCTCACCGTCCCGCTCGCTGTCGCCGCCAGAGCGGACCGAGAGGACGTGTTCTCCACGCCTGGCGTCTAGGGCCCGAGGTGGGCCCCTTGTGCGCGGCGAGCGTCCACAAGGGGGCCACTCCCGATGCGGTTGTCAGGTGGTGGGGTAGCTGTTGTAGTCGGGGAAATTGCCGTAGAGCCTGCCGTCTCCGCCGACTGTGACGGCCTGCACCAGCAGGTCGCCGCCGACGAACGCGCCCTTCCAGGAGGCCCCCCGGCCGCCGAACGGTTCGTCCCGGTCACCGCGTGAGCGCGGTTTGTTGACGCCCACCTTGAACGCCTGAAGGTCCACTGCGAGCTTGCCGGCCTCGTCGGTGTCGTCGCAGGCCAGTGAGGCCACCAGTGCGCCGTTGGAGGCGTTCATGGCGGCCAGCAGCTCGTCGGTGGTGTCTACCACGACGATCGTGTCGACCGGCCCGAACGGCTCCGCGTGCATCAGTCGGGACCGTCCGGGCGGGGCGAGCAGCACCGACGGTGCGACGTACGCCGAGGTGTCCTGCCCGGTAAGGAACGGAGCGCCGGTGAGCTTGCCCCGGTGCAGCGGGATCGCGCCGCCGCGGACCGCCTCGTCGACAGTGCGGCGTAGCTCGTCGGCCTTGGCGGCGCTGATCAGCGGCCCGAAGTCCAGCTCCGGCAGCGGGTCGCCAACGGCCCAGTCGTCGTCGACGGCGAGCGGGTGACCGAAGCGGACCGAGCGGACGACCGGCAGGTACATGTCGAGGAACTCGTCGACCAGGTCGCGCTGCACCACGAACCGGGGGTACGCGGTGCAGCGCTGCTTGCCGTACTCGAAGCCCTTCCTGAGGTGCGTGGCGAGCAGGTCCCACTGGGAGAAGTTCCAGATGCCCCAGGCGTTGAGCCCCTCCTGCTCGATGAAGTGCCGCTTGTCGCTGTCGAGCAGCGCGGCGGCCACCTTGCCGCCGTTGGACCGGCCGCCGACGAACGCCACAGCACCGATCTCGGGTGCCCGGACCAGCACCTCGGACAGTTCCCCACCACTGCCGGAGACGAGCGTGACGGGCAGCCCGGCCCGGCGCATCAGCGCGTGCGCGACGGTCAGGCACACAGCGCCGCCCTGGGACGGGGTCTTGGCGATGACCGCGTTGCCGGCCAGGAGCTGCACCAGTTCGGCGTGCACCAGCACGCTCATCGGGTAGTTCCACGATGCGATGTTGCTGACCGGGCCGGGCAGCGGCTCGCGGCCGTCGGCGAGCATCCGGTCGATCTCGCGCGCGTACCAGCGGACGCCGTCGAGCGCCCGGTCCACGTCGGCGCAGGCCAGCCGCCACGGCTTGCCGATCTCCCACACCAGCAGCAGGGCGAGCAGGTCGCGGTGGGCGGTGAGCGAGTCCACTGCCTCGGCGACCCGGGCTTTGCGGTCGGCCAGCGGGGTCTGGGCCCAGGCCCGGTGCGCGTCGGCGGCGTGGGCGACAGCGGCGCGCGCGGTGGTCGCGTCGACCCGGGGCAGGTTGATGAGGACTGTGTTGTCCACCGGGGTGCGGACCGGGGCGGGCTGGCCGACCGCCCGCCATTCGCCCTCGACAAGGTTGTGCGGTGTGGTGACGCCGTCGACCTCGGCGCCGAACGCCTCCGGGGTGGCGGCCACCGCGCGGGCCAGGATGTCGGCCCAGGCGGTGTCGTCGGCGAGTCGTAGTGCCATCGCTTCTCCTCAGGGTTGACCAGGGAGCGGCGGCGTCGACGGCACCGCTGGTGAGCGGTACTGTCTCGCGCTTCGTAGTGGGTCAGCAACAGTACGTTCGTCTGGCTGGCCGCCGGAGCGCTCGAACGGCGCGAGGATCTTTCCGGAGGCTTCCGTCGTGACGTGCGCAGACGTTGAAAACCAATCGACCTGCGTCGATGGTGTGAGATGCTCCGCAATGTTACTCGCTAGTACGGGAGCGGCGCCGCGCGCGTCCACCCCGATCGGCAGGCTTCCCAACCGCCGACCCGCCCATTACATTGTCGGTTATCCATGGGAGCGCTTCCATGACCCGTTGTTCACACCGCCACCCCGCTGTCGCCGGTGGCCGTGCCGCCCGTACGCCGTCCCGCGTCGGTGCGACCGCCGGCGGCGCCTCCGACAGGAGTCCGCCATGCGCCACCTGACCCGGCCGTTCAGCGGCCAGCCCGGCCGGTCGCCGGCCGCCGACCAGCCCTGGCCGCGGCGGCTGCTGGCCCTCGGCGTCGCGCTGCTCACCGGCGCGTCCCTCGCGGTGACCGCGCCACCGTCCGGGCCCGCCTCCGCCGCGCCGGCGGCGACCTACAACTACGCCGAGGCGTTGCAGAAGTCGCTGCTCTTCTACGAGGCGCAGCAGTCCGGTCCGCTGCCCGACTGGAACCGGGTCTCCTGGCGCGGCGACAGCGCGCTCACCGACGGCGACAGCGCGGGCGTGGACCTCACCGGCGGCTGGTACGACGCCGGCGACCACGTCAAGTTCGGTTTCCCGATGGCGTTCAGCGCCACGATGCTCGCCTGGGGCGCTGTCGAGTACCGCAGCGGTTACACCTCGTCCGGGCAACTGCCGCACCTGCTCAACAACCTGCGCTTCGTCAACGACTACTTCATCAAGGCGCACCCGTCGGCAAACGTCCTCTACGGACAGGTCGGCAAGGGCGACGACGACCACAAGTGGTGGGGTCCGGCCGAGGTGATGCCGATGGCACGGCCCGCGTACAAGATCGATGCGAGCTGTGGCGGCGCGGACCTGGCGGGGGAGACGGCGGCCGCGATGGCCGCCTCCTCGATGGTGTTCCGGCCCACCGACGCCGCCTACGCGGACAAGCTGCTGGGGCACGCCCGGCAGCTCTACACCTTCGCCGACACGGTGCGGAAGGCCTACCACGAGTGCATCACCGACGCCACGAGCTTCTACCGCTCGTGGAGCGGCTGGCAGGACGAGCTGGTCTGGGCCGCGATCTGGCTGCACCGGGCCACCGGCGAGGCCAGCTACCTGGCCAAGGCCGAGAGTGAGTACGACAAGCTCGGTACGGAGAACCAGTCCACCACCCGCTCCTACAAGTGGACCATCGCCTGGGACAACAAGCAGTTCGGCGCGTACGTGCTGCTGGCCAACCTGACCGGCAAGCAGAAGTACGTCGACGACGCCAACCGGTGGCTGGACTACTGGACCGTCGGGGTGAACGGGCAGCGCGTTCCGTATTCGCCGGGCGGGATGGCGGTGCTCGACTCCTGGGGCGCGCTGCGCTACGCCGCGAACACCTCCTTCGCCGCGCTGGTCTACAGCGACAAGACCACCGACACCACCCGCAAGGCGCGCTACCACGACTTCGCCGTCCGGCAGATCAACTACGCGCTCGGCGACAACCCCCGCAACTCCAGCTACGTCATCGGTTTCGGCGCCAACGCACCGAAGAACCCGCACCACCGCACCGCGCACGGCTCCTGGTGGGACAGCCAGACCGTGCCTGTGGAGACCCGGCACACCCTCTACGGCGCGCTGGTCGGCGGCCCGTCCTCGGCCAACGACGCGTACAGCGACAGCCGCTCGGACTACGTCATGAACGAGGTGGCCACCGACTACAACGCCGGCTTCACGTCCGCGCTGGTTCGGTTGACCTCCGAGTACGGCGGCACGCCGCTGGCGAACTTCCCGGTCGCCGAGACGCCGGACATCGACGAGCTGACAGTGGAGACCACAGTGACGCAGGCCGAACCTCGGGCCACCGGGCTCAAGGTGATGGTCTACAACAAGTCCGCGTTCCCGGCCCGCGCGCTGACCGACGGCCGGTTCCGGTACTACTTCCGGCCCGACGGCACCGGCCCGGTGCAGGTTACCGCCGGCTACACCCAGGGCTGCCCGTCCCCGACCACCGCCAAGCAGTTCAGCGGCGACATCTGGTACGTCGAGGTGGACTGCGCCGGGCACACCATCGCCCCGGCGGGTCAGTCGCAGCACCGGATGGAGGTCCAGTTCAAGATCGGCGTGCCGGAGGGCGGCACCTGGGACCCGACGAACGACCCGTCGTACCAGGCCACCGCCGGGCCCAACCGGAAGGTGCCGCTCTACTCCGGCGCCACCCGCGTCTGGGGCGAGGAGCCGGGCCCTGTCGTACCGGACACCACGAAGCCGACCGTCCCCGGTACCCCGGTGGCGTCGAACCTCGGCCCCCGCAGCGTCACCCTGACCTGGGCGCCGTCCACTGACAGCGGCGGCAGTGGCCTCGCCGGGTACGACGTCCGCGAGGTCCAGGTCAACAGTGACACGGTCTTGGTCCGGCCGGTCACCGGCACGACGTTGACCATCACAACGCTGCTGCCAGCGACGTCTTACGAGTTCACCGTCGTGGCCCGCGACGGCGCGGGCAACACGTCGGCCGCCTCACCGAAGCTCACGGTGACCACGCCACCGGCCGGCACCGCCGACACCACAGCGCCGAGCACCCCCGGCACGCCGGTCGCTTCGGCCGTCACCGCCACCGGGCTGACCCTGGCCTGGACCCCGTCGACCGACAACGTGGGCGTCACCGGTTACCGGGTCTACCGCGAGGCGGGCGCCACCGACGTGGTGGTCGGCTCGCCGACCGGCACCACCCAGGCGGTGTCCGGGTTGACCGCCTCGACGGCGTACCAGTTCTACGTGGTGGCAGTGGACGCGGCGGGCAACACCTCCGCGGCGTCCACGCCGGTCGCGGTGACCACCGCGGCCCCGCCGGTCGGCGGCACCTGCACGGTGGGGTACGCCACCACCGACTGGGGCAGCGGCTTCACCGCCAACGTGTCGATCACCAACACCGGCACCACAGCGATCAACGGCTGGACCCTTCGGTTCAGCTTCCCCGGTGGGCAGAACATCAGCCAGGGCTGGTCGGCGACGATCAGCCAGAGCGGCGCGGCGGTCACCGCCACGAACCTGTCCTACAACGGCACGATCGCCCCGGGCGCGTCGGTGAGCTTCGGCTTCAACGGCACGTACAGCGGCGCCAACCCGAAACCGACAGCCTTCACCGTCAACAACACCCAGTGCACCATCGCCTGACCGGTACCGCGACGAGATCGTGGGCAGTTACCGCTCCGCCGCGCGGACGGTAACTGTCCACGATCTGCGGCAATGCCGCCTACGGCAGGTGTGACGACACGAGTTGACGCAACCGGTCGTGCAGCCGAGGGGCGAGGCTGCGGGCGTACGTGGCGGTCAGGTGATGCGCGTCCCGGTAGACGAGCAACCCGTCGATCACCGCGGGGCACGGTTCGGTGGGGCAGATGGCGTCGTTGAGGTCGGCGAGGCGCACGCCGGGCACCGCGGCCGCGGCGCGCTCCTGCGGTATGCCCCAGGTGAGCGCGCGCTCCCGGGGCTGCGCGCAGGCGGTGAGCCGTTCGCGATGGGCCGAGACGCACTCGGCGATGTCCACGGTGAACGACGGGGTGTCCCGGATGACCACCAGCGGCAGCCCGGCCCTGGTCATCTCCGACCAGGTCTCCGACAGCGCGGCCGTCTGCGCGTCCGTCGTCGCCGGGCCCGGTGGTGGCGGGCTGCCGTCCACCAGCGGAATCTGGGTCACGCTGGAGACGATGAGCAGCCGGGGTCGCCGCTCGCCGGTGAGCGCGGTTCGCAGATTGCGGTTCCACTCCGTGCAGCTGGGGTCCGGCCGCCCGGCGATGCTGATCGGCGCGGTCAGGAAGGAACAGGTCGTCTTGATGTAGGTGACCAGTCGCCAGCCGCGCTCCGCCGCGATGGCCTGTAGGGCCGGCACCCAGTGCGCCGCGTGGGAGTCGCCGGCCAGTGCCACCTCGACCGCCGAGTCACTGTCGCCGTAGGTGCAGCTGCGCAGGCTTGCCTCCTGCGCCTGCGTGACGCAGTCGTCCCGGTAGACGTCGGGCAGGTCGTCGCGGGCCTCGAGCGGGTCGGGGACGATGCGGGCGAACCGGTCCACCGGTGCCGCTGCCCGCCCGCCCCCGGGTGACGCGCTTTGCGAGGCGGCCCCGGCGAGCGGTGCCTGGGCCGAGACCGGTGGACGGACCGCCAGTTGTAGACCGATTCCGCTGAGGACGGTGACGCTGGTGGCTGCCAGTCCCATACGCAGCACGCGGGCCTTGGAGAACTGTGCGTACCGGAACGGATTCTCCACCAGGTGGTAGGTCAGCACCGCCGGGACGGCCGAACAAAGGATCATCGCGAGGCCGGCAGTGGTTCCCAGCGGCCCCCACCGGGCTTCCGCCACCACCAGCAGCGGCCAGTGCCACAGGTACCACGAGTACGACACGGCACCGACCGCGCGCGTCGGCCGCCTGTTGAGCAGGAGGGCCGGCCCGTATCGTCCGGCGCCGGGCCCGGCCGCGATGATCGCGACCGCGCCGAGGGTGGGCAGCAACGCCAGATAGCCCGGATAGGCCGCCGTCTCCGGTCGGATCAGCGTCGCGGCGAGGGCGACAGTGGCCATACCCGCCCAGCCGAGCGCTATCGCGGCGGGGCGCGGCAGCCGGGACAGGTGTCCACCCAGGATCGCCAGACCACCGCCCAACGCCAGTTCCCACATCCGGGTGGTGGTGACGAGGTACGCCCGCGCGGGTTCGGTCTGGCTCAGATGGATCGACCAGGCCAGCGACGGGATGCCGACCAGGGCGAAGGCGGCGAGCAGCCACTGGGACATCCGGTCGCCGAGGAACGGCCTGCGGTGTCGGCCCGGCCGACCGGCCGAGATCGGACGCCGCGCGTCGGTGTGCCGGGACGTGCGGCGCGAAACCTGGAGGGCGACGACGAGCAGGAGCAGCGGCCACACCAGGTAGAACTGCTCCTCCACGGCGAGCGACCAGAAGTGCTGGAGGATGCTGGGGGCCTCCTCGGAGCGCAGATAGTCGGTCGACTGCTCCACGAGACGCCAGTTCATCGCGTAGACGGCGCTGGCCAGGGCGTCCCGGGCGGTCTCGGACCAGCGGATCGGGGGCAGGAAGAGGTAGGTGAGCAGGAGGCTCGCCACGAGGACGACGCTGGCGGCCGGCAGCAACCGCTTGGCGCGTCTGGCGTAGAAGTCGACGATGCGGATTCCGCCGGTTCGGCGGATCTCGTCGACGAGGAGTCCGGTGATCAGGAACCCGGAGATCACGAAGAACACATCAACGGCGACGAACGCGGCGGGGAGCGCGGAGATGCCCGCATGCCCGACCAGCACCAGCACCAGCGCGAGCCCTCGCAGCCCCTCGATGTCGCCACGGAACCGGCCCGCGAGGATCGGGGCGGCGCTCGTGTCTGGTCCCCTCGTCTCCACTCTCACCCCAGGCACGATAAGCCCGATACAGTCTTTATGCGATAAATGCGGCAAATGGAGCGATATCGGGCTGCACCGCGGCGCTCGGGCCGCGCCGACGAACTCGAATGGATAGGTCGGCGGGATTCCGGGCAAGACACGATCGTGCGGGAGTTGCTGACCGTCGGGCACGGCGCTGCCGATCGGGGCCGGCTGGGAGAGTTGCTGACCGGGGCCGGGATCGCCCAGGTGGTGGACGTGCGGCGATACCCGGCCAGCCGCACCAACCCGGACGTCCGCCGCGAGGAACTCGAACGATGGCTGCCCGAGAGGGGCGTCGACTACCGCTGGGAGCCGCGGCTCGGCGGACGACGGCACGTCCCCGCCGGGGAGCCGGAGCCGGACACCTGGTGGACGGTCGCGGCGTTCCGGGCGTACGCCGCCCACACGCGGACGGCCGAGTTCGACGACGCGCTCGCCGAGGTGCTCGCCGCTGCGGATCGTCGGACCACCGCGGTCATGTGCAGCGAGAGCGTGTGGTGGCGCTGCCACCGGCGGTTGATCGCCGACGTCGCGACGCTGGGCAGCGGAGCCCCAGTGGCGCACCTGATGCCCGACGGCCACCTCAGCCCGCACCGGCCGGCCGAGGGCGCCCGCCGACTGCCCGACGGCCACCTGCTGTGGGACGCCTGAGTCACTCCACCAGATCGTCGGCGAGCAGGTCCATCAGCAGGCCGTCGTGCCAGCGGCCGTCCGCGCCACGCTCGTAGCGGCGCAGCACCCCGACCGGGCGGAAACCAACCTTCGCGTACGCCCGGATGGCGGCGCTGTTCGCCGCTGCCGGGTCGATGGTGAAGCGGTGGTGGCCGTACTCGTCGATCAGGTGTCGGGCCAGGGTGCGGATGGCGTCACCACCGAGACCGGCGCCGCGCTCCGCCGGGTCGAGGAAGACGTCAAGGCTGGCGTGCCGGTAGTCCGGGTCCGCCTCGGCGTACCACTGGATCGCGCCGATCACCCGACCCTCGTGCTCGATCGCGTACACGTGCAGGTCGTCGTCGGCGAGGTCGGCGCGCACGGAGTCGGCCAGGTCGTCGCCGCCCCGCCACCACCGGCGTACCTCCGGGTCGGCCCGGATCGCGGCGAGGGCCGGCACGTCAGCGACCGTCGCCGGTCGTAGTGTCACCGCCCGCCCTCGCAGCACCGGCTCAGCCCCGGATCTCGCCGTGCTCGACGCAGACCGCCGACCAGCCCACCGGCAGCACCTGCACCTTCATCCGGCGACGGCAGCGGGGGCAGAACCGGGGCGGCTCCAACTGGCGGGCCGACGCGCAGGCCGGGTGGGCGGCCGTAGCCGACTCACCGCACCGGTCGCACCACAGCTCAGTCGTCGTCATTGTCGTCACAGCGTGGCGGAGAGCGCCTTGACCGGCATCTTCAGCTCGTCCAGCAGCTCCAGGTCGGCCGTCGCCGGTCGACCCAGCGTGGTCAGGTAGTTGCCGACGATCACCGCGTTGATGCCGCCGAGCAGACCATCACGGGTGCCGAGGTCGCCGAGGGTGATCTCGCGACCACCGGCGTACCGCAGGATGGTGCGCGGCATGGCCAGCCGGAACGCGGCGATGGCCCGTAGCGCGTCCTTGCCCTCCACCACCGGACGGTCACCCAGCGGGGTGCCGGGACGCGGGTTGAGGAAGTTGAGCGGCACCTCGTGCGGGTTCAGCTCGGCGAGCTGCGCGGCGAACTCGGCCCGCTGCTCGACGGTCTCACCGAGGCCGAGGATGCCGCCGCAGCACACCTCCATGCCGGAGTCGCGCACCATCCGCAGCGTCTCCCAGCGCTCCTCCCACGAGTGCGTGGTGACCACGTTGGGGAAGTACGACTTGCAGGTTTCCAGATTGTGGTTGTAGCGGTGCACACCCATGTCGACAAGGTCGTCGACCTGCTCCTTGCTGAGCATGCCCAGCGACGCGGCGACCTGGATGTCGACAGCCGCCTTGATGGCGGCGACGCCCTCGCGCATCTGCTTCATCAGTCGGGCGTCCGGACCGCGGACCGCGGCGACGATGCAGAACTCGGTCGCCCCGGTCGCTGCGGTCTGCTTCGCCGCCTCGACCAGCGACGGGATGTCCAGCCAGACCGAGCGCACCGGCGAGGTGAACAGGCCCGACTGCGAGCAGAAGTGGCAGTCTTCCGGACAGCCGCCGGTCTTGAGCGAGACGATTCCCTCGACCTCGACCTCCGGGCCGCACCAGCGCATCCGCACGTCGTGAGCGAGCTGGAGGGCGGCGGGCAGGTGCTCGTCGGGCAGGTTCAGCACGGCGAGGATGCCGGCCTGATCGAGGCCGACACCGTCACCCAGGACCTGGGTCCGGGCCTGGTCGAGGATCTCTGGCATGGCTCGTACCCTACTAGGCCTGTGCGAGAGCCCCCGATCAGCCGGAATGTCCTGGCAGTTGGTGGACAGCTCGCACCGAGTGGAATGGTCGGGCTGGTGGCGGCGGGTGGTAATTTCGCCCGGCGGGTGTCGGGCTGACCGGCACGCACAGCGGGGGAGGGTGACGGTGGCGGACTGGCTGGCGGCGCTCGACCGCCGTGCGGAGCTGCGGGCGAAGGCCGGGCTCACCAGGCGACTGCATCCGCGTCCGGCCGACGATCAGATGACCGATCTGGCCGGCAACGACTACCTCGGTCTGGCCACCCACCCGGACGTCATCGCCGCGGCCACGGCGGCCCTGTCGGCGTACGGCCTGGGGGCTACCGGCTCGCGACTGGTCCGGGGCTCCACCGACGCGCACCGGGCGCTGGAGGAGGGCCTGGCCCGCTGGCTGGGCACCGACGGCGCCCTGGTCTTCTCCTCCGGCTACCTGGCCAACCTCGGCGCGCTGCGGGCGCTCGTCCAACCTCGCACGCTGCTCGTCTCCGACGCGCACAACCACGCGTCGCTGATCGACGGCTGCCGCATCTCCGGTGCGGAGACGGTGGTCACGCCGCACGCCGACGTCGACGCGGTGGCCGCCGCGCTCGCGGCCGCTCCCGGCCGCCCGGCGGTGGTGGTGACGGAGTCGGTCTTCTCGGTCGACGGTGATCTCGCCCCGCTGGCTCGGCTGCACGCGGTGGCCCGCCGGCACGGCGCCCTGCTGCTGGTCGACGACGCGCACGCGCTGGGCCTGACCGGCCCGGCCGGCGCGGGCGCGGTGGCGGCCACCGGGCTGGCCGGCGAGCCGGACGTGGTGGTCACCGCCACCCTGTCCAAGGCGCTCGGTGGCGCGGGTGGCGTTGTCGCCGGCCCGGCCGAGTTCGTCAGGCATCTGGTCGAGACCGGGCGCACGTTCATCTTCGACACGGCACTTCCGCCGGCGGTCGCCGCCGGTGTGCACGCCGCGCTGCGGCTCGCCCAGGCCGGCGACGACCTGCGCGCCGAACTCGCCGACCGGGTGGGGCTGGCTGTCGGTCGACTGCGGGCGGCCGGGCTGACCGTCTCCGCCCCGGACGCGGCGGTGATCTCGGTGACCGCCCCGGGGCCGGAGGCCGCGACCGCGTGGGCCGCGGACTGCCGTGACCGGGGCGTCGCGGTGGGTTGTTTCCGGCCACCATCCACCCCGGACAGCCGCTCCCGCCTGCGCCTCACTGTCAACGCGGGGGTGCCCCGGGCAGCGTTCGAGCGGGCGCTGGACGTCATAGTGGACTCTGCCCCATGACCGGGTGGGCGGGCTCGGTGCTGGTCACCGGGACGGACACCGAGGTCGGCAAGACGGTGGTGACCGCGGCGATCGCGGCCGCCGCGCAGGCGGCCGGGCTGCGAGTGGCGGTGGTCAAACCGGGTCAGACCGGTACGGCCGGCGGTGAGCCCGGCGACGTGGACGCTGTCAACCGGCTGGCCGCGCCGCTGACCGGCCGGACCCTGGCCAGCTACCCGGATCCACTCGCCCCGTTGGCCGCCGCGCGGGTCGCCGACCTGCCGCCGCTGGAGTTGTACGCCGCGGTGGACGCCGTCCGCGCGGAGGCCGACAAGCACGACCTCGTGCTGATCGAGGGCGCGGGCGGGTTGCTGGTGCCGATGGGGCTGCGGCCGTCGGGGGAGCCGTGGACGATGGCCGACCTGGCGGTGTCGCTCGGCGCGCCAGCGGTGGTCGTCGCCCGCGCCGGGTTGGGCACGCTCAACCACACCGCGTTGACCCTGGAGGCGCTGGACCGTAGGGCGGTGCCGGCCGGTGTGGTGATCGGCGCCTGGCCGACCCGGCCGGAGTTGGTGCACTGGACGAACCTCACCGACCTGGTGCCGAACCTGCTCGGCGCGTTGCCCGACGGCGCCGGCGCGATGGACCCGGGTGTGTTCCGGCGGTCCGCGCCGGGTTGGCTCACACCGGCCCTGCACGGGGTGCTGGACGACTGGCGGGTCTGGGCCGAGGAGAGCGGCTGAACACCTGACTTTCGTCGGTGTCCGCGCAGGTCGGGCGTGGGTAGCCTGACCGCCGTGCGGATCCTCGACTCACCGCCGCCGGCTTGGCTGCACCGGCGGCGTCGCCTGCTGCTGGACGTGCTGCTCTGGGCGGTGGTGGCCGCCCCGGCCGGCTACGCCGAGGCCAGCCCGCCCTATACGCGGTACACGTTGCCGCTGTTGGTCGGCAAGCTGCTGCTGCTCGGTGTGGCGGTGGCGGCGAGTCGACGTCAGCCGTTGGTCGCCCTGGTGCTGGCGGTGCTCGGGTCGCTGATCGATGGCAACTTCGTGTTCGCCATCCCGGTCTTCAGCTATCTCGCCGGGCGGCGCAGCGCCACAGTGGGTCCGGCGATCATGGTATTCGTGCTGATCACAGCCGGTGGCACGGCGCTCAACCTGGGGTTGCTCGGCGCCGGCGCGGCAACCTGGTTCCTGCTCGCCTCGGTGCTGCTCTTCGCCGCCGTGTTCCCCTGGTTGGTCGGCCGGTACCGGCGCCAGCAGCAGGAGTTGACCGACGCCGGTCGCCGGCACGTCGACGCGCTGACCCGCGAGCAGCGGGGTGCCGCCGAGCGAATCCGACTGCGGGAGCGGGCCCGGATCGCCGGGGAGATGCACGACTCGCTCGGTCACGACCTCAGCCTGATCGCGTTGCGCGCCGCCGCCCTGGAGGTCGCCGCCGACCTGGACGACAGTCACCGGGCCGCGGCGGGGGAGTTGCGGGCCAGTGTCTCCGCCGCCACCGAGCGACTGCACGAGATCATCGGGGTGCTCCGCGAGGAGGCTGGCGCGTCGCTGCGTCCGAGCGGGGAGACAGTGGCGGACCTCGTCGACGGGGCCCGGGAGGCCGGCATGGCGGTACGCCTGGACGCCGCCCCGGCGGTCTCGGACCTACCGGCGATGACCGGTCACGCGGCGCACCGGATCGTCCGGGAGGCGCTGACCAACGCGGCACGGTACGCGCCGGGCGCCCCGGTCGACGTGCGCCTCACCCGCGACGGTGACCGGGTCGAGGTGACAGTCGTCAACGACGCTCCGCCGGCCGGGCCGCTGCCCGCCCCGCCGTCGCAGGGCAGCGGGCTGCTGGCCCTCGCCGAGCGGGTCCGCCTCGCCGGCGGGACGCTCGACGCCGGCCACCGGGCCGACGGCGGGTTCGCGGTACGGGCGGTGTTGCCGGCCACCGCACCGCCGCCCGAGGCGATCGGGTCGGCGGCCGAGGTCGGGCTGACGTCATGGTCCGACGAGCGGCCCGGCGCTGTGGAGCGGCCGGTGGATGCCGAGCGGCGGCTGCACGACGCCCGCCGGCGGGTTCGGCGCAGCCTGCTGGTGGCGCTCGTGGCACCTGTCGGCTTCGCCCTGGTGCTCTCGTTCATCTACTACCCGGTGGCGACCGCCGGGACGGTGCTGAACCGTGCCACCTTCGACCAGATGCGCGTCGGTACCGCGCGGTCGGAGCTGGTCGGGCTGCCCCGGCGGCAGTTGGAACGCCCAACACCTGTCGACCGGGCCGGATGCGAGTACTACACCGACGGCAACTTTCCCCTCGCCGCGCCGACCTGGCGGCTCTGTTTCACCGATGGCCGGCTGGTCAGCAAGGAGTGGATCGTCTAGTGGACACCGACACGACGGGGACACCGCCGATCCGGGTGGTGCTGGCCGACGACGAGGCGATGATCCGGGCCGGTGTCCGGGCCATCCTCGCCAGCGATCCCGGCATCGAGGTGGTCGCCGAGGCCGGCGACGGGCACGCGGCGGTGGAGTTGGTCCGTGCCCACCGACCCCGGGTCGCACTGCTGGACATCCGGATGCCGCGGCTGGACGGGTTGGCCGCCGCCGCCGAGATCCGCCGGGTCGTGCCGGACACCGCGACGATCATGCTGACCACGTTCGGCGAGGACGACCACGTGGCCCGGGCGCTCGGGCACGGTGCCAGCGGGTTCCTGCTCAAGGCCGGCGACCCGCGTGAGCTGATCGCCGGTGTGCACGCCGTCGCCGACGGCGGGGCGTACCTCTCGCCGAGGGTGGCCCGCCGGGTGATCGAGCTGGGGGCCGACCGGTTGGCCCGCCGACCCGCCGCCCGGGATCGCGCGGCAGGGCTGACCGAGCGGGAACGGGAGGTGCTGGCCCTGGTGGGTGCGGGCCTTTCCAACGCCGAGATCGCCCGCCGGCTGCACCTCGTGGAGGGCACAGTGAAGAGCTACCTGACCAGCATCTTCACCCGGCTGGACGTACGCAACCGGGTGCAGGCGGCGATCCTGGCGTACGAGGCGGGGTTGGTCGACGGCTGAGCGGGGGCCCCAGCAGCGCGCTGTGGTGCTGATGCGCAGCCGCGAGGCGTTCCTGGAACTGGCCGACACCCGGCTGCCGGTGATCTGCGTACCGGCCGGGGTCG
>NZ_JBEZGJ010000081.1:0-31361 GCF_040649965.1 Micromonospora sp. NPDC048843 | reverse complement strand
CCACACGACGACGATCCCCGGTGGCGGCCGGTGCCGGAGGGGCACCTCGTCGTCGCCACCGCGGGCGCAAAAATCCCGGCAACACCCAGAATTACCATCACCAACACCGCTACCAGCGCACCCCGTTCGCTCTCCACCGCCGGCTCGCGGTTCTCGGTCACGGGATTCGTCGTGTCGCGGGGCATGGTGTGGCCTCCTCGGCTGTTGTCGCGTCGCTTCCGATGGCGTTGGCCAGGTCACCGGTCTGGGGGCCTGGCGTGCGGACCCGCGTCGGGGGTCCTACCGTGAGGACGTTGCCGACCTCCAGGGGGGCTGGACGGTGCTCTTGCAAGACTGGTTCCTCACCGCTGAGGAACGCGCCAACCCGGTCTCTGGCATACCCGTGTGGACCACGGGAAACCTCGCCGAGCCGTTGATTCACGGTGCGGCGTACTTCGACCGACTGGTCGACGAGGTCGAGGCCCTGGGGCCCGGCGACCACCTGTTCTTCACCGACTGGCGTGGTGACCCGGACCATCGACTGCGCCCGGACGGTCCGACGGTGGCCCAACTCTTCGCGCAGGCCGCGCAGCGTGGTGTGGTGGTCAAGGGGTTGATCTGGCGCTCGCACCTCGACGTCCTGGCCTACAGCGAGGCCGAGAACCGCGACCTCAGCGAAACGATCTCGGCAGCCGGTGGCGAGGTGCTGCTGGACCAACGGGTCCGGCGCGGCGGCTCGCACCATCAGAAGCTCGTGGTGCTGCGGCACCAGGGCGCGCCGGAGCGGGACGTCGCCTTCGCCGGCGGGATCGACCTGTGCCACAGCCGCCGCGACGACGCCGCGCACCACGGCGACCCGCAACCGGTGCAGATGTCCCCCCGGTACGGACCCAATCCGCCCTGGCACGACGTGCAGCTCGCGGTGCGCGGTCCGGTGGTCGGCGCGTTGGACACCCTGTTCCGGGAACGCTGGACCGACCCGATGCCGCTGGACTCGGAGAACCCGATGGCCTACCTGCGAGACCGGCTGCGCGGCTCGGACCTGCGCCCCGACCCGCTGCCCGAACAGCCGGCCGATCCGCCGCCCTGCGGTCCGCACCAGATCCAGGTGCTGCGCACCTACCCCGCCGTCCGCCCGCGTTACTCGTTCGCACCCGACGGGGAGCGGACCGTGGCCCGGGGTTACACCAAGGCGGTACGCCGGGCCCGCCGGCTCATCTACCTGGAGGACCAGTACCTCTGGTCCGCCGAGGTCGCGGACCTCTTCGCGCACGCTCTGCGGGACAATCCGGACCTGCACCTGATCGCCGTCGTCCCCCGCCACCCGGACGTGGACGGCAAGCTGGCGTTGCCGCCGAACATGGTCGGGCGCGAGCAGGCGCTGTCGCTGTGCGAGCGGGCCGCACCGGACCGGGTGCACGTGTTCGACGTGGAGAACCACGCCGGCGACCCGGTCTACGTGCACGCGAAGGTCTGCGTGGTCGACGACGTGTGGGCCAGCGTGGGCAGCGACAACTTCAACCGGCGGTCCTGGACGCACGACAGCGAGTTGTCCTGCGCCGTGCTCGACGACACCCCGGACCAGCGGGAGCCCACCGACCCCGCCGGGCGGGGCGACGGCGCGCGGAGCTTCGCCCGGGACCTGCGACTGCGGCTGTGGCGCGAGCACCTGGACCGCGACCCGGACGGCGCGGACGACACCGACCTACTGGACCCGGCCGACGCCGTCGCGGCCGTCACGGCCGCCGCCGACGCGCTGCAGCAGTGGTACGACGACGGCCAGGTGGGAGAACGGCCGCCCGGGCGGTTG
The DNA here is from genome assembly GCF_040649965.1 of Micromonospora sp. NPDC048843. NCBI lineage: Bacteria > Bacillati > Actinomycetota > Actinomycetes > Micromonosporales > Micromonosporaceae > Micromonospora > Micromonospora sp. NPDC048843. The sequence goes on along the minus strand of NZ_JBEZGJ010000081.1, from coordinate 29,572 downwards.
CGCCCGCACCGCCCCGAGCGGCTGCCGTGGTACACCAGGGCCTGGGCGCTGCCGGTGTACCGGCTGGTCTACGACCCGGACGGCAGGCCGCTGCGGGCGAGACTGGCCGGCACCTGGTGATGCGGTCGGGCCGGCTCCGGCGCGGCGACCCCGTGCACGTTCAGGCCGCCGGGGTAGGCGAACGACGAGCGCGGTGAGTAGTAGCCGAAGCCGATGGTCAGCGGGTTGGCCGGGCGCAGCGCGTACATCGGGTGGCCGGGCTGGAGGAACTCCACCGACTCGATCTCGAACGGGGCGACCGGCTCGGCGACGAACGGGTAGGCCGAGCTGATCAGCTGGCCGTCGCGCCGGGTGAAGTAGCGGTGGTGCCCACTGCTGATCACGTGACCGGTCTCCCCCACCCGACATCGGGCCCGGATCAGCGGCGTGCCGTCGATCTCCGTCTCGGAGACCAGGTCCTCGCCGTTCACGTCGATCCGGGTGCGCCCGGCGATCACCGGGGCGCCGCGAGCGACGGCGTACTCACGGACCCGCCGACTGGAGGCCACGTAGTGGGTCCACCAGCCACCGGCGTTGAGGCCGCCGGGCGCGTCGACGCCCAGCAGTGAGACTCCGAGGTAGGTCAGCGAGTACGCGCCGAAGCCGGAGGTCTGCGTCTCGTCGTCGACGATGTACTGGTTCAGGAAGACCTGCCGGTCGGGACGGGGACAGAGCCCCGGCGGGACCAGCGCGGCGACCGCGTCGGGATCGGCCGGCAGCCAGCTGAAGTAGAGGGTGCGACTGTTCACGACAAGCTGGGGAGCGGCTGGATCGAGCACGGTGCCTCCGAACCGGGTGTGTACACGCGACGCTACGGCCGGTCCCACCAGCGGGACAAGGACGGATAGTCGACACTCCTGGCGACTTGTCGGATTTCATGTTGACCAGTCGACGCGACCCGTGGGCCGATCGGCCGGACCGGCCGGCCGACCGGGCAGCGGACCGCAGCGGACGGTAGCGGGAACAACGGGTAAGGATCCTCACAACGCACCTGGATTCCGCGCCATTTGCCCGTTTTATGGTTCAACACACCTTAAGTACATCAACCTTTCGGCTAGATTTCTGGGAGACGATCAGGTTAAGGTGACTCCCGAACGGCCTATTGGAAGCTAAACCAAAGCGTCACGTCTTTTTTGTCAGCGGACGAGGTGCAGGGAGGACCACCCATGACCGCGCCAACGATCACCGAGCAGCCGAGCGCAGCCGTCAAGGCCACCACCAAGCTCGACCCGCGCGCTCTCACCGACAGCGCCGCCGACCTGCTCAACGCGATGGCGGCGCTGCCCGCCAACCACCCGTCACGCGCCGCGCTGCGGGACCGGGCGATCGAGGCCTGGCTGCCGCTCGCCAACCACCTGGCCCACCGCTACAGCGGGCGCGGCGAGCCGAACGACGACCTGGCGCAGACCGCCGCTATCGGCCTGATCAAGGCCATCGACAAGTTCGACCCCGAGCGCGGTGTCGACTTCGCCGGTTACGCGATCCCCACCATCATCGGCGAGCTCAAGCGGCACTTCCGGGACCGCACCTGGGACATCCGGGTGCCCCGCCGGCTCCAGGAGCTGCGGCTGGCCATCTCCGACGCCAACAGCTCGCTCCTGCAGACCCTCGGCCGCTCGCCGACGGTCGCCGACATCGCCGCGCACCTCAAGCTCACCGAGGAAGAGGTGCTGGAGGGCCTGGAAGGCGCCCGCGCGTACAACGCGGTGTCGCTGTCCACCCCGACCGGCGACGGCGAGCGCGCCACCGAGCTGGGCGACATGCTCGGCGGCGAGGACAGCGAGTTCGAGCTGGCTGAGCTGCGGGTCGCCCTCGGCCCGGCGCTGGCCACCCTCGACGAGCGCGAGCAGAAGATCCTCACGCTGCGCTTCTACGGCAACCTGACCCAGTCGCAGATCGCCGACCAGATCGGTGTCTCGCAGATGCACGTCTCGCGGCTGCTGACCCGGGCGCTGACCAAGCTGCGCGGCCAGCTCGACGGCACGTACTGATCAGTTGACGAGCGGAGGGCCGGGTCCATTGGACCCGGCCCTCCGCTCTTGTCAGTGTTGTCAGTGCTGTCACGTGAGCGTGACAGTGCGACCACAGGACGTGCTGGTCGCGTCGACCGACCGGCTCAGCGCCCGGCCGGCTCCCGCCACATCGGCCAGAACGGCGTCCCGTCGGGCACCCGGAACGGCTCGCCGGCCAGGTAGCCGTGCTTCGCGTACAGGTCCCGGCTGCGCGGGCTGCTCGCTTCCAGGTACGCCGGCATCCCGTTGGCGTCCAGCCAGGCGTGGTGGTGGCGCATCAGCGCGCTCCCCAAGCCCTGCCCCTGCCGGTCGGGCCGGGTCGCCAGGAACGCGAGGTGGTGGTGATCCGGATGCGGGTGGTTCGCCGCGAACAGCTCGTCCAGGTGCTGGAACCGGTCGGTCCACTCGCCGCAGGCGGCGGCCAGTCGGGCGTCGTAGTCCGCCGGGGGCGGCGCCGGCTCACCGACCGACGGAAACCAGACCGCGACCGAGGCCCGGTCCGCTGTGGCGTGGACGATGCCGTGCCGCATCGCGTGTCCGACCAGGATCTCGAAGTCGCCGGCCAGTACCGCCTCCCGCTTACTCGGATCGGGGACCAGCCAGTACGTCACCTCCAGGACGGTGAACGCCTCGGCGATCCGACCCGCCACGAGAGTGGTCTCCTCCGGCCCGAGTTGCTCGATGACCACGCTCATCGGGTCACCTCCACGGCGGCCGGCGCCTCCGGCTTGACGGCGGCCGCGGCGCTCGCCGCCCCCAGGCCGATCCGGGCGTACGTGTCCGGGCGGTTGCTGCGCAGCAGAAGAGCCCAGCCGATGCCCAGCAGGGCGGCCACCGGGTACGCGGCGGGCAGCGCCCAGCGCAGCGTCGAGTCCGGCGCGACGCCGAGCAGGTTGGCGAAGTTCGACACGGCCAACCAGATGATCACGAAGAGCGCGATGGTGGCCAGGCCGGGCGCGATGGCCCGTCGCCAGAGGTTCTCGCCCCCGGCGGAGCGGGCGAAGTAGGCGATCACCGCCACCGAGGTGGTGGCGATCAGCAGCAGGACACCGAAGCCGCCGGTGGTGCCGACCCAGAAGAAGAGCTGGACCACCGGATCCCAGCCGTTGATGGCGTACAGCAGGATGACCAGGAGTCCGAGGACGCTCTGCGCCACCGAGGCGGCCCGCGGCGCCCCGGTACGGGCCGAGGTCTGCCCGAAGACCGCCGGCAGCACCCGCTCCCGACCGAGCGCGAAGGTGTAGCGAGCAGTGGTGTTGTGGAACGAGATCATCGCGGCGAGCACCGAGGTCAGGAAGAGCACCTGCCCGATGGTGACCGCGGTGTCGCCGAGGTGCGCGGCGGCCAGGTTGAAGATGAGCCCGACGCTCTGCTCGCCGGCCTCGGCGACGATCTGGTCCTGCCCGACAGCGACGGTCATGGTCCAGGACGACAGCGCGTACAGCCCGGCGATGATCGCCACCGAGAGGTAGGTGGCCAACGGCACCGTCCGCTTCGGGTCCTTGCTCTCCTCGCTGAAGACCACCGCCGACTCGAAGCCGACGAAGCCGAGTACGGCGAGCACCAGCACCGCGCCGACACCCGGCACGAAGAGGTTGTCCGGTGAGAACGGGGCGAAGCTGACCCCACCGTCGGCCGGGTTGCCGAGCTGTCCCAGGTCGAAGACGAGAACCACCACGATCTCGGCGACCAGCAGCGCGGCCAGGACCATGCCGTTGAGGTCGACCCGGAGCAGGCCGAGCAGGCCGACCAGCGCCCACGCCACCAGGGCCACGACGGCCCAGTGCGGGTGCCCACCGAAGAGCCGGTCGAGCACCGGCTCGGCCGCCACGCCGATGGTGCCGTACAGCCCGACCTGCAACGCGTTGTACGCGATCAGCGCGACCCAGGCGGCGCCCACGCCGGCCGGTCGGCCGAGGCCACGGGAGATGTAGGCGTAGAAGGCGCCGGCGTTCTCCACCCGGCGGGACATCGCCACGTAGCCCACCGAGAAGAGCGCGAGCACCGCGGCGATCAGCAGGAAGGCCAGCGGGATGCCGGTCACCCCGATGACGCCGTAGCCGGTGGTGACGACGCCGGCCACCACTGTCAATGGCGCGGCGGCGGAGAGGACGAAGAAGATCACCGAGGGGATGCCGAGGCGGCCTCGGGCCAGGGCTTCGGAGACGTTGCTGGGTCGGTCGACTGTCGATGTCGGGGGCATACGACTACTCCGATTGACGAGGGGAGGGTTGGGGGTTACCGGAGGGGATCAGGGGATGCCGCGCAGCACGGCGGCGCCGACGGCTGCCTCGGTGTGCCCGACGAGTTCCTTGAGTGGCGCCGGCAGCGCGGGGATGAGGACGTTCAACCTGTGGTGCGCGCGGGGGCCGGCGCTCCACAGCACCTCGCGGGTCAGCCCCGCGGCCACGACCAGGCCGAGCAGCAGGGCGTCCGGCACGCCCGGCGGGTCCGGCCGGTCCAGCAGGGCCCGCAGCCGGGTGGCCGGCCAGGCCACCGCGTTGAGGTCGATCGGCAGGTAGCTGACCGAGGTACGCAGCAGCCGGCGACTCTCCTGGCGGCGCAGCACCCCGGCGCGGGCCAACCGCTCCCCCACCGAGGTCGTGGCGCTCTGCGCCAGGAAACTCAGCCAGGTACGCAGCTCCCGGTGCTGGGACTCCCCGACCAACTGGTCCAGCACGGTGTGCGCCAGGGCATCGGCTGGCGGGCGCCGGTCGATGACGGTGATCTGCCCGGCCGTGACCGTGATGTGTCCATAAAGGATCAGCTCGCCGAGGAGCCCGCCGGCCAGCCCCAACCCGGTCGCCGCCGGGTGCAGCTTGGCCTTGCCGCGACTGTCGTTGTGTGCGATCAGGAAGAACTCGTCGGCGATGAGCAACGGTCCTCCCGCACAGGTATGTCCACAGTGATCGCGACCGGGAAAGGATGCACCGACAGCTACTGCAACGCAACTCCCAGATTCGAAAGTTGCACTCCGTGCATATGCGACCTGCGGATCTTGTCGTGGCAGACTCGGACGGTGACCGCCACCCCCGCCATCCGACCCGCCGCCAGCCCGACAGTGCGGCGACGCCGCATCGCCCGGGAACTCCGCCAACTTCGGGAACGCGCGGGCATGACCCTCGATGTGGCAGCCCGTCAGCTCGACATGTCGAAGAGCAACCTCTCCCGGATCGAGACCGCGCAGATCGGCATCAAACCGCGTGATGTCCGGGCCGCCCTCGCGCTGTACCAGGTGACCGGTTCGGATGCCGAGGCGCTGATCGAGATCGCCCGGGGGGCACAGCAGCGCGGCTGGTGGCAGAACTACAGCGACGTGCTCCCCGAGTGGTTCGAGTTCTACGTCGGGCTGGAGGCCGAGGCGGCGACGCTGCGCACGTACGAGGCCGAGTCGGTGCCCGGGCTTCTGCAGACCGAGGCGTACGCCCGGGAGATCTTCCGGCGCACCGCCGGTGAGGACGGTCTGGAGCGCAAGATCGCCGCCCGACTGCGCCGACAGGAGGTGCTGCGCCGCGAGGAGCCGGTCGATCTGTCGGTGATCCTCAACGAGGCGGTGCTCCTGCGCCCGGTCGGCGGCGCCGCGGTGATGGCCGAACAACTGGTCCACATGAGCCGGATCGCACAACTACCCAACGTGACAATCCAGGTACTTCCCTTCACCGCTGGAGGGCATCCCGCGATGAGCACCCCGTACGTGATCCTCAACTTCGCCGATGCCGCCGACGCGTCAGTGGTTTACCTGGATAACCTCACGATGGGGCTGGCTCTGGAGGAAGCCGATCATGTGCTCGGGTATAGCCTTCTGCACGAGGAGCTGTGCCGGATGGCGCTCGATCCGACGGCGTCGTTGACCCGTCTTGAGCATGCTTCTCGTAACTTTGCGTGACCGCTTCTGCGGCACGCCGACGCAGACGAGAGGTACCGCGGATGACGGCGTACGACCTGACCCGAGCGGACTGGCGCACCAGCACGCGCAGCAGCGGCAACGGCAACTGCGTGGAGGTCGCGACAGTCGATGGTCAGGTCGCCGTCCGGGACAGCAAGGACCGCTCCGGTCCGGTGCTCGCCTTCGGTGCGGCAGCCTGGCGGGCCTTCGTGCTCGGCGTCGGCGAGGTCCGTCGCTCCTGACGCACCCGCCCCGGTGCGAGACTGGGCCGTGCTCTCCGACGTAACAGTTGACCTGCCGGTCCGTCCGGTGCTGCCGGCGCTTGTCGCGGCACTCGACGCGGCCGGCGCCGGTGTGCTGGTGGCCCCGCCGGGCACCGGCAAGACCACCCTCGCGCCGCTGGCCGTGGCCGACCGGGTTACCGGTCGGGTGGTGATCGCCCAACCCCGCCGGGTGGCGGCCCGTGCCGCCGCCCGGCGCATGGCCGAGCTTCTCGGCGAGCGGGTCGGTGAGCGGGTCGGCTACGCGGTACGCGGCGAGCGCCGGGTCGGCCCGGCCACCCGGATCGAGGTGGTCACCACCGGCCTGCTGGTCCGCCGGCTGCACCACGACCCGGAGCTCCCCGGCACGGGTGCCGTGCTGCTCGACGAGTGCCACGAACGCCAACTCGACGCCGACCTCGCGCTGGCCTTCACAGTGGAGGCGCGTGCCACCCTCCGGCCGGATCTCTGGCTGCTGGCGATGTCGGCGACCCCGGACACCGACCGGTTCGCCGCGCTGCTGGGCGGGCCCACCCCGGCACCTGTCGTACGGGCCGACTCGGCGTTGCACCCGGTGGAGCGGATCTGGGTGCCCCCGGCGCGCCCGATCGCCCCGCCCGGGGCCGGGCCGGTGGACCGGGCCCTGCTCGACCACGTGGCCGCCACCGTCCGGCGGGCGCTGCGCGAGCACGACGGCGACGTGCTCGTCTTCCTGCCCGGGGCCGGCGAGATCGCGGCGGTCACCGGCCGGCTCGCCGACCTGCGGGACGCTGTCGCGCTGCTGCCGCTGCACGGCCGTCAACGCGGCACCGAGCAGGACGCCGCGCTGCGTCGCGCGGACCGACGGCGGGTGGTGCTGGCCACCGCGCTGGCCGAGACCAGTCTGACGGTGCCGGGTGTGCGGATCGTTGTGGACGCCGGGCTGTCCCGGGTGCCCCGGATCGACCTGGCCCGCGGGCTGGGCGCGCTGGTCACAGTGCCGGTCTCCCGCGCCGCCGCCACCCAGCGGGCCGGCCGGGCCGGCCGGGAAGCCCCCGGGTACGTCTACCGCTGCTGGTCGGCGGCGACCCACGATGTCGCGGTGGGACCTCGTTCCACCACTTTTCGCCACAATAGGGCCGTTGCCCGAACTCGGTCGGCGACTGTCCGGTTCTCCGTCGGCAGGGCGTCGCCGGTTGGTCAGCTCGGGGTGAGGAGGCAGAACTCGTTGCCCTCCGGGTCGGCGAGCACCCGCCAGGGGACGTCCTGCCCCAGGTCGATGGGGGTCGCGCCGAGACTCCGGAGCCTGGTTTCCTCGGCCTCCGGGTCGTCACCGGGGTACGGGCGGACGTCGAGGTGGACGCGGTTCCACACGCTCTTCACGTCAGGGGTACGGACGAACTCCAGGTAGGGGCCGACGCCCTTGGCGGAGCGCAGTCTCGCACCCTGATCGGTCACCTCGTGCAGTGTCCAATCCGTGGCCTCGCTCCAGAACCGGGCCATGGCTCGCGGGTCAGCACAGTCGACCACCACGGCGGCGATCGGTCCGGTGTCCCGGTAGAGCTCACGGGGCTCCAACACGCAGAACTCGTTGCCCTCCGGGTCGGCCATGACTGTCCACGGCACGTCACCCTGGCCCACGTCGGCAACGGTTGCGCCGAGATCCGTCAGGCGGGCGACCACCTGCGCCTGGTGGGCCGCCGAGGTGGTGGCGAGGTCCACGTGTACGCGGTTCTTCACCGTCTTGGGCTCCGAGGAGACGACGAGGTCGACGCAGACGGCGACGGGGTCAGGGTAGACGAAGCCCTCAGGTTCGAGGTTGGTCACGCCGGGGCCCTCGCTGGAGATTTCCCAACCCAAGGTTTGCGCCCAGAAACCGCCCAGCGCGGAGTCGTCCCGAGCCTTCATGTTGATCTGAACAAGCCGTGTCGCCATGCCGTGATGCTAGGGCCTGTCGAGCCGGCGGTAGCACCCGACCTGTAGTCAGGGACGGGTTCACACCGATCGCCGGCACAGCCGGGCCGCCACAACGTGTCCGGCGCATCCACGCCTGGCGAATCGCTACCACACGTCCAGAACGGTCTCTATCCGTACGGCCAGCACCAGATCCATGCTGCCGTCGACGGCCACACTGACAACCGCGCTACCCGGTGACTGTGCCAGCCGGACCACCAGCGTGGGCGCCCCGGCCAGCGGGTACTCGAACCAACGGTCGGCTGTCTCGTCGTTCGTGTCATCGAGCGCGCCGGTCAGAGCTGCCTCGTCGAGTTCGTCATACGCGTACCCGATGTAGGCGCTGATCTGCCGGCACTGGCCAGAACAGCGAGTGCGCTGATGCCTTCCCAGCCGAAAGGCACTGCCATGCCGACGAATCGATCGGCGAGACCGGGGTGGCCCCACGGCTGCCGCCAACCCAGATCGTCGTGCCACGGAGCGATCATGTCGGCGAGGTCTGGCCAGCGGCGAAGCACCTCGGCGCGGAAGGCCAGAACGCGGGCATTCGGCACGAGACCATCCGCCGACTCGTCCGCGAGCCGATCAGCCAGCTGACGAGGATCCTCCGCTGCCCCGGACGGCCAGAAGTACAGGTCGTAGCTCACGCGGGAAGCGTATGTCGCAAGTCTGGGTTCAGAAGTCCAGCGTTCGTAGCCACCAGGGGAGGCAGGGGTCGGCGAACGGGTTGTTCAGCCATAGTCTCTGGCGACTCTCGTCGGCCGGAGTGACAAGTCGACGCAGCTCCCGGCGGGCCTTATGGGAGACCCGGCCGAAGGCGATGTCGATGACGGCGCGGGGATCATCTGAGTTGGCTCGCCAGTCGTAGTCACTGTGCCAGGGGACCTGGGTGCGGGGACAGCCGTAGCCGCGATCCTTACCCGGCGGTCGACACCAGGTCACGATGGCGGAGGCGGTCCAGTTGTCCGGCCAGTTGTAGAGGCGGTCGAGCACGCGAAGCTGTCGCATTGTCGAGGCGGACAGGCCAGGCACATCGAGCCGAATCTTGATTCGGTGTGCGGGCCAGGGAGCCTGCGGTTGTCGCCGGTGGTGACGTTTGTGGGTGGCTCGAACGGCGGCAGGGGGCCGACGGGGCATGCGCACTTCCCGAAACGTGGTCGCCGCCCATCATCTGGTGTGCAGCCACACCGTGTCCAGGCCGTCCCGGTACAGGCACCACTGGAGCCGGTGACCAACTATCCGTGCTCGTCAGGGGGCTGCTCCTTCGTCAGGTGCAGCAGCCATCCCTCGCCGGTGCGGATGAGCGCGTAGCGACGGCGACCGGCGCGGCCGTGCAACGTGAACAGCATCCGGCGGTCGGTGCGGTCGTGCTCCTCCCAGGTGCCGATGTCGGCGATCGACTTGTCGACGTCCTCGTAGGTGAGGTGATCGAGGTCGTGGTCGGGCACGGCGATCGCGAGGCGGTTGTCGCTGGGGCTGTCCGGAAGACCGCGGGGCACTGCCCACGAGCGCAGCACACCGTCTTCTTCGAGTCGCAGGTCGAAGTGCGGTCGTGGCTTGCGGTGGTGATGCAGGACGAAGGCGGGTGCCACTCCCCCATTGTCGGCGCCGGCCGGCCCTTCCGCCCGTCGACGCGGCCACCTCACCAGGCCCGGTACGCCGTCCAGTCCTCGATCTGCGTGAGCGGAACCGGCACGGGCCGCTCCACCACTGTCGTCAGCTCGATCCGCCGGCCCTCGGCCGCCGACCGGAGCAGGCTGGTCATGGTTTCGAGTACGTGCAGTGCGACGTCGCCGCCAGCGCGCGGTGGGCGCTGATCGTCGGCCCTGACCAGGTCGATCAGACCGATGCCCCGGGAAGCCTCGGCGTAACCGGCCCGCGGATCGAGAGCGCGCCATTCGGTGTCGCCGAGCGCGAAGAGACGGACTTCACCGTCGAAGTAGTTCGGATCGGGTACGGCGAGCGTGCCGGCCTCGCCGTGCACCTCGATCGGCGCGGCCGTCGTCCGGACGCCGTCGAAGCTCGTCGTGATGGTGGAGAGCGCACCGTTGGTGTGCTCGAGTACGCCGGTGAGGTGAGTGTCCACCCCCACCGGGATCCGCTGCCCGGTGCGGGGGCCCGAGCCGATGACGCGCTCGGCGCGCAGGCGGCTGGCGGCTCCGGTCACCGCCCGGACCGGCCCGAGCAGGTGGATGAGCGCCGAGATGTAGTACGGCCCCATGTCCAGCAGCGGGCCGCCGCCCGGGGCGTAGTAGAAGTCAGGATTGGGATGCCAGCGTTCGTGTCCCGGAGTGACCATGACGGCCGACGCGGACATCGGGCGGCCGATGAGCCCGCCGTCGATCGCCGACCGCGCCGTCTGCGTACCCGTACCCAAAACGGTGTCCGGCGCGCATCCGACGCGGACACCGGCCGACGCGGCACGTTCGATGATCGAGCGACCGTCCGAGAACGTCACGGCGAGCGGCTTTTCCCCATACACGTTCTTGCCGGCGTCGATAGCGCCCAGCGAGATGTCGGCATGGGCGGCAGGGATGGTGAGGTTGAGCACGGTCTGCACGTCCGGGCGGGCGAGCAGACGCTCGACGCTCATCGCCTCGGCTCCAGGAATCGTGGCCGCGACCTCGGACGACCGGGCGGCGTCGAGGTCCGCCACCGCGACGATGTCGACCTCGGGGTGGGCCGCGAGCGTGTCCAGGTACGCGCGGGAGATGACCCCCAGACCTATGACGCCGACGCGGTGCGGGTCGCCCACACCATCCCCCTCTCGATCACGGTACGGACATCCGCGTGCTCCAGCACGTCGAGGCTGTGCCCCGGGGTCGTCACGACGACGCGCCCGGCACCCCACTGTCGGGTCCAGATCGCCGGTGAGGTGACCGGCCGACGCCACGGATGCCAGGCCTGCGTCGGGTGGGTGGTCACGGCCAGCACGTCGATCAGGTCATCGTGCAGCACCCAGTACTGTTCGGTGACCAGGTCGAAGTCCTCGATGCCCGCGGTGATCGGGTGCTCCCGGCCGAGGTCGGTGACGCGCACCGTGTGCGGCAGGAAGTTGTCCTCCGGGCCACCGTGGCGCTCACACGGCTCCCGGCCCGGATGGGTCGCGAACTGGCCGCCCACCAGGTGCAGGTATTCGGATGACGCGCGGAACGAGTCGACGATGCCGCCGTGCCAGCCGGTGAAGCCCGTGCCGGCGATGACCGCCGCGCTGAGGCCCGCCACCTGGTCCGCGGTGATCTGCGACATCGTCATGCACTGCACGACGAGGTCGGTCTCGGCCATCTCGGCGGCGTCGGCGTAGATCTCCGTCGACTCCTCGACCCGTACGGCGTAGCCGCTACGTTCGAGGAAGGGGAGGAACAACTCCGTCGCCTTGACCGGCTGGTGCCCCTCCCAACCGCCCCGAACCACCAGTGCTCTCCGCTGCGCCACCGTCGCTCCCTCCCACGGTCCGTCGCCACCGGGCTGGCCGCTCCCGCCCCGACGACGTGCCGCCGATGCCCGTACGTGTCGAGCACCGAAACCCTACCCGTGGCCGACGACAAAGCCGACGTACGCCGGCTTCCGGATTCCACTGTGCACGGTCGGCTTACGTGTGCACAGTCGGCTTACGTGTGCACGGTCGGCTTACGCCGCGCCACGAACGGCGCAGAGGTTCCGGGCCGGCCGGGTCGGGATCTTGAGCGCCGCAGTGGGATCTGCTGATCAACCGCTACGGCGGTTGCCATACTGGCGAGGGCTCTGGACTGAGCCGCGGCCACCGAGGTGCTGACCCTTTCCATGCGGCTGCGGCGAGGCGACCTTGCCTTTCGCGCGTCGGGCGGCCCGATTCGTGGGAGCGGCCGACGCCTCCGCCTCCGCCTCGGCCTCGGTCTCGGCCGTTGCTGAGGTGTCGGCAGCCACCGCGGGGTCGTCTTGGGCGGGTTCGGGCTCCGGCATCGGCTTCTCCTTGGATGTGGTGGGGTCCTGTGCGCCGTCGACGGCCGGCGGACGCGGACTGATCGACGCCGAGGTGCGCGCCTTGACGGTAGCGCAGTGCCAGGCCCAGCTGATTGCTCCCCCGCTGAAGCGGGACCGGTCCTGCCGCCAGCCGGCTAGCGCCTCGACACGTATCGTGCGCGCACCCTGACCAACCGTGAGCCAGTTCGGCAGGGGTGGGCGACGCGCCTCCCATCAGGGCGGTACGACCCCACCTGCGGTGCACCGCCGAGTCGCTGACTGAGCTGCGCAGACGTCCAACGGTTTGTCCGACGTTGTTCGTCCGGTGCCGCCGCCCTGTCGGACAACCTCGCCCCGAACCAGCCTGACTTCAGGACACGAGCCGTGCGGTGGGTGTCCGCCGAGAAGTCCGACTGCCCGGGAGCGGCCCGACGGGGGTCCCGGGCACCGGACGAGACTGCGATGAAGGAGAAACTCGATGAAGCGTTCGGAAGCACTGCTCGCATTGCTCATGACCGCGCTCGCGGGCACGCTCGTCGCCGCCAGCCCCGCCTACGCTCGCATTCAGCCGGAATGCGAGTCCTACGACGTCGTCAGCAACCAGGCGGGTTATCGGGTCGCCGCGCCGGTCGGCAAGTACGGCGTCCTGCCGTGCTCGCTGGTCTGGGGCGACGGTGGGGCGGGCACGGTGGCCCTCCAGTGGGCTCTGAACGACTGCCACCTCGCACCCGCCGGCAAGACGCTGATCAACGATGACGGGGCGTTCGGCCACTTGACCTTCAACGCGCTGAAGTTCGCCCAGAGCAAGGCGGGCATCAGCGCGGAAGGCCGGTTCGGGCCGCAGTCACGCGCGTCCCTGAAGCTCCCCGCCTACACGGGCGGAACCTATGGAACCCCTACCTGCGCCCGCGTCGGCCGTCCGCTGCCGTAACTGCCGCCGGGTAGGCCACGCCGGCGGTGACAGCGCAACGCTGTCCCGCCGGCCCACAGGCACGAAGATGCCCGCAGGTCTCGGTGGCCGACGTCTACCTCCACCCGAGGCTGTCGCGGCTCGCGTTACCCAAGCCGGATGTCGACACAATGTACGTCGGCACCCGGGCGGGCGATCTTCTCAGGCTCGGGTATGGACTACGGCCGCAGGGGAGGCCGATGGAGTTGGGCCCGCCCACCTGCGGTCAGTCCGGTCGTGTGAGTTGCGGGGGGAACGCAGCAGGACCGCGACGCCGACGGCGAAGGCCCAGTAGACGAGGAGCGCCGCGGTCAGGGCGGTATTGCCCCATCCTACGGCGCTGTAGAACTGGGCGGCGTCCGTCCCGAAGAACAGCGATGGCACGAACGCGAGGTTGACGGCGGCGACGGTGTAGGCGCTGCGTCCGGCCCAGCGTGGCAGGGCTCCGCTGCGCAGGATCGCATACCCGGCGGCGAATAGCGTGACCGCCGTCAGCAGTCTGGCGACCGAACCGTGCAGGAGCATGTTGGCGTGAGCCAGCGGTCCGTCGACGGTGGGGTCGAGCGTTCCGTCGGGTCGTTCGAGAACGACGCCGGCTTCGATCGAGGCCGCGACCAGGGTAACCGTGACGTACGCCAGCCCGGCGCCGAAGGTCAGGTTCGCCAGCCACTCGAAGCTGGTGCCTGCGTTGCGAATCAGGTGGCGAAGTCCCGTCAGGAAGACCAGGAGCGCAGCGCACATCAGTAGGTTCAGCAGGATCCTGGTAAGTACGTTCGAGGCCGGCGGTGCTCCCGAGTACAGGAAATACAACGGAACTCCGACGGCGGCGAGGACGCCGGCAGCGATGCCGCAGATGCCCATCAACCGTCGGATCTGAGCGTCAGTCATCGCGCTTCTCCTTTGTGTCTCCGGTGGTGGATTCGAGTCGGGCCTCGATGCCGTCGAGCAGGCGTTGGATGCCGTAGCGGACGACCGGAGTGACGTCACCGTCCTCCTCCTCGTCGAGCCCGTCCCCGGCTGCGAGCGAGCACAGGACGGGGAAGTGTTCCGGGTTCAGGCGCTGACCCAGCACCTGGCGGTAGGCGGCGGCTCCCGCCGGGTCGAGTTCGGTGGCCACGCGCGCCAGATCACGCACGGCACTCGAGATGAACGTGGCGATCGGTACCAGTTCGGTACGGTCGAGTCCGGCCCGGACGAGCGGGCTCAGCAGGGCCTCGAACCATGCGAGCTCATTCGGCCCGACCGGTGCGCTCAGCGTGGGTGCCCGCATCATCCACGGGCGACTCAGATAGAGGTTCCACAGCGCGTCAACCCACAACTCGACATCGGTCCGCCATGCCTCCCGGTGGGAAGACGGCGAGGGCGGACTGCCGGTGGCGGCGTCGACCATCGCCGCGACGAGGTGCTCCTTGCTGGCGATATGCCGGTACAGCGCCGTCGTCGTATAGCCCAACTCGGACGCGACCCGCTGCATCGACACGACATCCAGGCCCTCGGCATCGGCGATGCCCACGGCTGCCGCCACGATCCGCCGGGCAGTGAGCCTGGGACGGGCATCCTCCCTGCGGTCGGCGCCGGTGCGCCACAACAGGTCTGCTACTCCACCCAGGTCGGATGCCTCCGTGGGACGGTCGTTGCGATCTGCACGAGACACGGTTCCCCCTTTCCGTGTTTATAATCTACACAATGTGAATGCCATAAACCTTATGACCGGTCCGAGATCTGGCCCGCGCGGTGGTTGGCGCCTCGGGCTCGACGGAGTGCACGTGGCTCCTCGAGGGCTCACTCAACCCCTGAGCGCGTACAGCCGGGACGCGCGGCGGCACTCCTGCCGGACACCGGCTTAGACGTCGTCACCCGCCATGTCCCGCAGCTCGGCGGGCCGCTGCGGCTCGCCGCGGTCGTACGTCGTTCGTCCAGCGCCGCCGTTGCGGCAGGCTGGGGCCGGCAGGCTGAGGAGACGATCTACTTCGCCCACACTGCGGCCCGTACCCGAGAATCTCTGCTTACCGGTGCCCGTGCGGCCATCCCGAGCCCGCCCGAGACACGGTGGCCAGCGTTCGCGGTGCCTTCGGAGGTCAGGTAACGGGCTCAGTCGAGTACCGACTCGCCACCCGGGTAGGCGAACGACGCGCGTGGTGAGTAGAAGCCCCAGACGATCTCCAGGGGATCGGCTGGGCGCAGCGCGTACACCGGGTGGTCGGGTTCGAGGAACTCCAGCGACTCGACAGCGAACGGGTCGACCGGCTCCGCCACGAACGGGTAGTTGCCGCTGAGCAGCCTGCCGTCGAGCCGGGTGAGATAGCGCAACTGGCCCCGATTGACGGCGTCGCCGACGTAGTGCGTCCACCAGCGGCCGGGCGTGACACCGTCGGGAGCGTCGACCCCGGAGAGGTCCGGGCCGATGTACGACAGGGAGTAGGCGCCGAAGCCGGAGGTCTGCCCGTCCTCGTCGACGACGTACTGGTTCATGAAGACCTGGTGGTTCGGTGCCGGCTCGAGCCCGTCGGGCACCAGGGCGGCCACCGCGTCGGGGTCGGCCGGCAGCCAACCGAAGTAGATCATTCTGCTGTTCACGACGATTTGCGGAGCGACGATTTCGGTCACGAGAGGTCCTTCCGCGGGCATCGGTCCGTAGTCGCGACGCTATGGAGCCGCCCGCCGCCCGGACAACGACGGATTGCCGACATGCACAATCCGTCGTTGTCCGGCCGGGACGACCACAGTGAAGTGGCCGTCACGTCGAGATGACCGTCAGACGGTGGTGCGAGACCACTGCTGGTTGGTGCCGGAGTTGCACGAGTACTGCTTGAGGACCACTCCGTCCGCGGTCGCCGCGGCCGGCACGTCCACGCATTTGCTGCTGTGTCGTGCCCGGAACTGGAAGTAGTTACCGTTGGCGACCATCTGGAACTGCTGGTTGGTGCCGCTGCCGCAGGTGTACTGGACGAGTTCGGCGCCGTCGGCGGTCGACGCGCTCACCACGTCGAGGCACTTGCCACTGTTTCGGCTGACGATGCGCCAGTAACCGCTGCCGGCGTCCTGGAACTGCCACTGCTGCCACGCACCGCCGCCGTACGTGTACTGGCCGATGCGCGCACCGTTGGCGGTGTTCGGCTGCTGGACGTCCATGGCCTTGCCGCTGTGCCGCGCATCGATCCGGTAGAACGTTCCCGTCGTGGGCGGAGGCGTCGTCGGGTCGCCGCCGCCGATAGTGTCGCCATAGGCATAGCGGATCCGGTCGGCGCCAGAAGTGTTGCGGATGGTCAAGTTGAGATTGGTGCCGCTGCCGCTGAGGGCGAACATCGAATACCAGTCGTGACCGGAGCCGGAGTTCTTGCCGCCGAGGGCGGGCCAGTAGGTGCCGCCCATCTGGTTGTCACGCATGACCTGAGCCATGGCGCGGATGTGGCGCACGAAGTTGTCGGTGCTGTTCGCGTCGGCGTAGTTGAGGCCGTTGTCCATGGGCCCGCCGAACTCGGTCGCGACCGCCCGGGAGGCACAGTTGCCCAGACGCGTCTGCATGTGACTTCGCCAGGCGTCGTAGGTCATCGAGCCGTAGAAGAAAGCGTAGTGGTGGAAGGACAGCAGGGTCGAGTTGAAGCGGCTGTCGTTGCAGATGTCGCGCAGGTCCTGGCTTGCGCCAGTGCCGCCGATGAGCACCCGGCTGGGCACGGCCGAGTAGTGGGTGCTGAGCCAGTTGGCTGCGATGTCGCGCCACTGTGCCGAGCTGTAACCGCCCGGCTCGTTCATTGGCTCGAAGTACACGTTGGTGTTCGAGCCGTAGGCGTTGGTCACGCTGGACCACATCGTGTTCCACGCGGCGAGGTTCGCGATCCTCGCGCCGGAGGAATGGTCCGTCCAAAAGGCGAGGATGACCTTGAATCCACGGGCAGTTGCGGCGTCAATGGCGCCTCGGTAGGCGTTCCACCAGGTGCTGTTGGCCACTGTCTGAGTGTTGATAGGCAGCCGGACGGTGTTGATCCCCATGGTGGAGGCCATGTCGTCGTAGAGGGCGTTGGCCTTGGCCTGCACTGTCGCGTAGCTGTCGGATTGGCTCAGGCCCTGCACGACGAGCGGGCTGGTGCTGAAGTTGTCACCCAGTTGAGCCCAGTTCATGCCTCGGAACTGGTTGGTGGCGGCGGCGGCGGGCGACGACGCGACGACGACCACGCCGCCAACCATCGCCGTCATGGCGGCCACCAGGGCGATCAACGTCCGGCGCATCGACCGGCTGATCCGTTTCATGCGTTGTCCAATCACTAGTTCGTGCCTCTCCGGGCCCGACATGTTGAGGGGTTAGCTGGTCACGCGGAAGGTCGCGTCGGCACGGCTCTGCGCGTCGGACACCGGGTCGAGCCGGAGCAGGTAGGCGTAGTGCCGGAGGTAGCGGTCGGGGTGGCTGTAGGACTGGAACGACGTCCACGAGGAGTTGGCGAGACCGGCGACCTGCCGGAAGGTGGCGTCGGCGGCGAAGGTGGCGGTGCCGTCGTTGGCTTCCAACCGGAAGTCGTATCCGTAGTGGCGCAGGTAGTGGCCCGGATAGTTGACCGACTGGATGGAGACGGTGCCGGAGCCGACCAGGCCGGGCACCACCCGCCACTGGCCGTCCTGGGCGGGGCTGACGTTCGGGTCGATGCGGACGTCGTAGTCGTAGTGCCGCACGTACCGGTCCTGGAAGTTGTACGACTGGATCCGGTTGACAGCTGCGGCGGGCCAGCGGGCGAGCACCCGGTTCTGTTCGGCAGCGGTCAGGTTGAGGATCGAACCGTGCCGCTTCTTGGTGCCGCCCATCGCGTACGAGCCGGACGCCGGCAGCCGGTAGGCGCTCGGGCTCGACGGGTTGGTGGTCAGGACGGGCAGGTAACCGCGCCCGCTGGCGTACTGGTCCAGGTAGAGCACCCACTCGTTGCGGGCGTTGACCTTCATCCACATCGGCCCCTCGACCTGAGCACCGGTCAGCCCGATGCCGGACAGGTTCCCGAGGTTCGTCCAGGTGCCGAGGAGCGAGTTGCTGCCCTCGAGGGTGATCTGGGCGTCCCGGGAGGCCCGGACGTAGCGGTAGGCGCCGACACCGGATGGCACCTCGACGATCTGGGTGTCGATGATTTCCTGGTTGCCGGGTCGGCTGACGTAGATCTGCGGAGTGGTGATGCTGCGAAAGTCCGTCGTGCGCGCGTAGTAGATGCGGTGCTTGGTCGCACCGTTGAGCGGGACGTTCGTCGCCCAGTAGAGGACGTAGTCACCAGTGTCCGGGTTCCAGATCGCCTCCGGGGCCCAGGCGTTGCGTCCGTCCGGGATCGCGCCGGCTACGTTCAACAGCCACGGTGCCGACCAGTTGACCAGGTCGGTGGACTCCCACACGACGAGGCTCCGGCTGCCGTTGTTGATCGCGCTCGACCAGTCCTGACCGCACGCGATGCAGAGGTCGGTGGCCACGATCCAGTACCTGTCACCGCCGGGTGAGCGGACCAGGGCGGGATCCCGGACGCCGCGGGTGCCGATGGGGGAACGCAGCACGAGCCCGCCGTTGTTGAGGTCGGTCCAGCGCAGGCCGTCGGCGCTGTGGGCGAAGTAGATCTGCTGGTCGGTCGACGACTCGCCGGTGAAGTGCGCCATCAGGTAGCCGACGGTCGGATCGAGCGCGGACGCCACCTTCGGCGTCGCCGCCGACCAGGTGGTGAACAGCAGGCATGCGGCGATCGCCACCGCGCAGAGCCGGGCGAGGACTCTCGACATGGGTCTTCTCTCCTTCGCGGGGCGCGGACGAGTCAGCTAGAGGGTCGGTACGACGGGGCGGATGGTGCCGTTGGTGTTGAACTCCATCCGGTCGATGGCGGTCTCACGGTTGGTGCCGTTGCCGGTCGGCACGGCGAACCGGTGGTAGGCGATGTGCCAGGTGTCGCTGCCGGGTGAGCGGACCACTGAGTGGTGGCCGGTGCCCTTGATGCCGACGTCGAGGCGTTTTTGCAGCACCACGCCGCGCCTTGTCCACGGCCCGAGGGGTGAGGAGCCGGTGGCGTAGGCGACCCGGTAGTCCTCGCTGCGCGTGTCGTTCTCCGACCACATGAAGTAGTACAGACCGTTGCGCTTGAACACGAACGGCGCCTCGTTGTAGCCCGACGGTGTGATGACCCGCGCCTGCGCCGCGTCGAAGGAAACCATGTCGGCGTTCAGCCGTACCGCCCGCGCGACGCCCTGCCCCCAGTACAGGTAGGACTGCCCGTCGTCGTCGGTGAACACCATGGGGTCGATCGTCTGCCCGCCGGTGAACTGGTCGCTGCGGATCAGCGGTCGGCCCAACGCGTCGCGGAACGGCCCGGTGGGGCTGTCGGCCACCGCCACGCCCAACTGTTTGGCGGTGTTGCCGCTGGCCGCACCGCCGCTGAAGTAGAGGTAGTAGCGGCCGTTGGCGCTGGCCACCGCCGGTGCCCAGGCCGAGTTGTCAGCCCAGGACACGTCCGGACCGTGGTCGAGGATCACGCCGTTGTCGGTCCAGTTGACCAGGTCGGTGGAGGAGAACGCCTTGTAGTAGGTGCCGGCCCAGCTCGCGTAACCGTCGGTGGTCGGGTACAGGTAGTAGCGGCCGTTGAACACGGTGAGGTGCGGGTCGGCGAAGAGGCCCGGGATCACCGGGCCCTTGGTGGTCCTGGGCGCCCAGGGAGCGACGAGGCGGAAGGCGCTGTCCGCGCGGAACGCGGCCGTGTCCTGGTAGGCGTCGAGCCAGAGTGCGAAGTCGCGGTGCCGGATCCGCCGGCTCGGGTAGTTGTACGAGACGAGCGCCACCGATCCGCTGGCCGAGCCTTCGACGGCACAGAAGGTGGCGTCGGCGCGGAACGCCGCGTCGCCGGTGTTCGGGTCGACCCGGAGCCGGTAGTCGCGGTGCCGCAGGAACATGCCGGTCTTGGTCTGGAACGAGTAGCAGGTCGGCGACGCCAGACCGTTGACCACTGTGAAGGTGGCATCCAGCTTGGTCTGGTTGGCGCTGCCGGAGGTGACCGGGTCGAGCTGGCCGAGATAGTCGATATGGCGTACGTACCGTCCGGCCTGGTTGACGGCCTCCAGCGAGACGGCGCCGGTCGGCAGCGTGGCGGCTTGCGCCGGCCCGTCGGCCACCACGACGACGGCCGCAGCGGCCACGGCGGAGAGCACGAGGAGGGCACGTGGACGCTTGGTCGATGCTCCCGACAGAATCACCGTCCCGGCCCCTCTCGCAAGATCATCTATGTTAGCGTTAACAAGAGCAGGCAGTATCCGGGCTCAGGCTTGAGCGGCCCTGGCGACGGGGTGGAGTGCTCGCACGGTGCCTCCGGCGCGTCACACGACCACAGACACAATGTGTTCGGCTCGTTAAGCTCGCGTTGCGGACAAGTGTTAGCGATCGCATCTATGAGTGTCAAGGGATCGACCATGGCCACTCCCCCGCGACCGCGATCACGCCACCCGCCATCCCCAGTCCCGGTCAGACCGTGCCGTCACCCTCCTGAAGCCATCGACGGACGACGGCGATGTCCGCCTCGGTCAGGCCCGTGTACGGGTCAACGGGATCAGCGGTCCGTCCACATCGAGGAAGATGACCGGACGTCCGGCGAAGCCGGGAGTCACGCCGGAACCGTCCCCTGCCGACCGTGATCCTCAAGCACCTCGCGCACCTGCATGAGCGCGAAGCCCAGCAGGTTGAGCCCTCGCCAACAGCCGGGGTCGCCAGCAGCCGGATCGTCGCGGTTCAGGCCGATGCCCCAGATCCGGTCGAGCGGGCTGGCCTCCACCAGGACTCGTTGCCCGGTGGCCAGCAGAAATGCCCGGAGCGCGGGATGCTGATCGAATTTCGCACGGTTGCCGGCCACCACGATCGGAAGGCGGTGTTCGCTCCAGGTCTGCTCATCGAAGCCCGCGACGCGCCCTCCCAGCGCCTTGGCGGCGTGGGGATGCGGCGCGGCAAGGATCTGTTCGGCCATCGCCCGGTCGCCGAACAGGGTGGCCTTACGCCACATCATGTAGTGCTCCGCAGTGGCGAACCGCAGCTTGTCGACTGTGAACGGCGCCGGCCACCACTGGCTCAGGCAACCTGCGCCGACACCCCCGTCACGTTCGGGCTGGTGCCCCCAGAAGAACAGGAATCTGACCCGTTGACCCTGCGCCTGCGCAGTGGCCAGATCCCCGACGCTCCGAACCGATGCCAGCATGATGGCGAGTGTGCGGCACCGGCGCTCCGCGTACCCCGCATTTTCACGCGTCCGCGGGCGCCGCGCCGCCAGGTATGCCCACGGCGCTGTGACATATTGCCCACGTCCGGCGGCCATCGAAATCGGCGGCCGATACCTACAGTCGGACCATGAGCAACGACGGCGCGCGGGCCTGGCTCCGCCGGCTGGGCGCTGAGCAGATCGCCCATCCCGGAGGCACCCTGTACGCCCACCTCTGTCGAGTCAGCGAACGACTCGCCGTGCTCGGCTGCGCCCGCGACGTGCAGGCAGCGGGCCTCACCCACGCCGTCTACGGCACCGACGGGATCGACCTCGCCCTGCTCGATCTGGCCGATCGTGCCGTGCTGCGGGATCTCGTTGGCGCCGACGCGGAGGAGCTCGTCTATCTGTACGGCGCCTGCGACCGTGGACGCAGCTGGCAGGAGCTGGCGAGGACCGGCGAGGTGTTCGACCGCTTCGCACGTCGGGTGCGGACGCCCGGTGAGACTCAACTTCGGTCGCTCGTGGACCTGAGCATCGTCAACGAGCTGGACGTCATCGAGCACGATCCTGCGGTGGCGGACCGGCACGGGGCCTACTTCCGGGAGCTGTTCGCGTCGTGGGCCCCGATCGCCTCGGAGCAGGTCATCAGCGATGCGCAGCGGGTCCTGCGGCAGTGACACCCGAATCGTCGCGTCCGACAGCACGGACCTCCGGTCGCGTACGGTTGCGAGCCGTCTACCCCGGCAGCTTCGATCCCGTCACTCCGGGCAGGTGAATGTGGTCAGCCGGGCACGCGCTCTCTTCGACGTGCGGCCCTTCGTCGACGACGACCTGGACACCTTCTGGGCGGCGGTGGCCGACCCCGAGGTGGCCAGGCTGACCGGCAGCCCGGCCGACGACGCTCCCGACGAGGAGCGGATGCGTTCCTGGTACGGCAGCCGCAACGCGCAGACCGACCGACTCGACCTGGCGGTCGTGGACCGCGCCACCGGGGCCTGCGTCGGCGAGGTCGTCCTCAACGACTGGGACCCCGCCAACCGGAACTGCAACTTCCGCACCCTGCTCACCGCCGCCGGCCGCGACCGCGGCTTGGGCACCGAGGCGGTACGCCTGATCGTCGGCCACGGTTTCGAGAGGCTCGGCCTGCACCGCATCTCCCTGGAGGTGTTCGCCTTCAACCCCCGGGCCCG
This sequence comes from Micromonospora sp. NPDC048843, assembly GCF_040649965.1. Lineage (NCBI taxonomy): Bacteria > Bacillati > Actinomycetota > Actinomycetes > Micromonosporales > Micromonosporaceae > Micromonospora > Micromonospora sp. NPDC048843. The sequence goes on along the minus strand of NZ_JBEZGJ010000081.1, from coordinate 7,173 downwards.
GCGGGTGTACGAGAAGGTCGGCTTCGTTGCCGAGGGTGTGCTGCGGCAGGTCCTGCGCGACGGCGACGACTGGGTTGACGCCACTGTGATGTCGATCCTCGCGCCGGAGTGGGCGGAGCACCGGGGACACCCCGAGCGCCGATGATGGGCGTCAGCCCGCACACCCTTGATGCGAACCCGCCGCCACTCCACTATCTTGCCATGTCGCGGAACGGCCGCCCGTCCTCGATGGTCGGTAAGGCTTCGCTTCTCGCGATCCAGCGGTCGACGTAGGCCTTCAACCCGCCGGCGTTACGCGCCGTGGTCAGCCAGTCCCATGCAGCGTCGCGGATCTCCCGTTGGGCGATCATCTCAGTACCGTCGCCGTAGTCGAACGGGAAGCCGTCGACGATGTCCGACAGGTCCCCGAACAAGGGGTAGAGCTTGCCGACACTCCCCTCGCTGACCTCGGCATCCGGCTCGGTCAGTGCGCCCATCAGCTCCCCGATCACCAGCACCGAATCCTCTGCGCCCTTCAGCACGCGGTACATGTACTCATCGACGAGTTCGATCACAGCAGGCAGCGAAGCCGGCACGGTGTCGGTCACGCTCGCATTGTCGTCTGCCGTGCCAGCCGCGTCGCATCTGCCCGGCAGCACGGAACGCCTCGGCCGGGAGCGGGCGCAGGACCCGGCGGAGGGCGGGCGCGTCAGCTCTGGATGGAGAACGTCGCGACAACACCGTTGTGGTCCGACCTGGTGCCACCGACGATGTCGTAATCGGTCATCCACATCAACTGGCGTTCGGGCAGCCGCTTCCAGAAGTAGACGTAGTCGATGTGCCGGTTGCCGTGTGTCCCGGTGCCCTTCTCGCCGTACAGGTTGTAGTTGGAGCGCAGATTCGGCAGCTCGTTTGCCTCGAAGACCTGCCACGGGAACTTCGCGTATCCGTAGTTCCGGTCTGCGCTGAAGTCGACGTTGAGGTCTCCACTCACGATGACCTGACCCTCGTCCTGCTTGTCGACCGCCAGTTCCTTGAGACCCTGGAACTGCGCCTCGGCGCACCTGGTGCGCGGCAGGTCCTCCGGCCGGCCGGCGGTCTCGATGCTGGCCACCGCGTGGGCGTTGATGTGGGTCACGTTGCGGCCAGTGGCCTTGTGCCGGTACTTGACCCAGTTGTTGTACCGCGCGGGCGGCACCTCGCCCGGACCGTTTGTGTCACAGACGAAATTCGAGCCCTTGTCGAGTACGTCGAACACGCTCTTCTTGGCGATCAACGCCTCGCCGGCCTGGTTGGTGCCGCCCGGCGCGTACAACCACCAGCCGTTGTCGGCGGCCCAGGTCGCCAGGAACGCCTTGCGGGCACCGACCTCGTTGAGACCGACGAGGTCGGCCTTGGACGCGATCAGGTTCAGGTCGTGCACGAAGTCGGCCTGGCTCAGCCCGTAGTAGATGTTCAGCGTGGCCGCCTTGAAGCCCACGCTCGCGGCAGCGGCTGGCGCCGCCGGCAGCAGGGCCACCACCAACGCGACCGCGCCCGCGAGAGCGCCCAGGGCGCGGGCCGACCATTCCGTTGTGCTGCGCATCGATGTCCCTCCGTATCGGCCGCCGGCGGTGGCCGGCCAACGGACACTATCGATTCGAGCCGACGCGACGCCGAACATCCGGTGACGAAGCATCGACGGACCTGGGTCGACCGGTGCCGGTCGACCAGTTCCCCCATCGGCAGTCGTGGAGCTACGCGAAGGTGAGGCCGTCGGACCGGGCGCGCTTGAGCTCGGAGAATGCCCGGCAGCCGGCGAGCAGGCGAGCGCCGTCGAAGACGCGGACGGCCTCCTCGCCGCGGGGGATCGAGCTCAGCACGGGGCCGAAGAAGGCCACGTCGTCAACGACGACCGTCGGGGTGCCGAGTTCCTCGCCCACCAGTTGCTGTGCGTGGGTGGTGCTCGCCCGCATCTGGGGGTCGAGGTCGCTGCGGTGGGCGGCGTCGGCCAGGTCGGCGGGGAGGCGGGCCTCGGCCAGGGCCAGCGGGACCACGGTGTCGAAGTCCGTGTCGCCGGCGTCGTGGATCCGGCGGCCGAGCGCCGGGTACAGCCGTGCGAGGGCGGCGGAGCCGTGTTGCGCGGCTGCCGCCACACACACCCTGGCCGGCCCCCACGCACGGTCGTTGAATTCGCGGTACCAGGGCTCCAGGTCACGATGCTCGTTGATCACCGCGAGGCTCATCACCTCGAACCGCAGGGTGAGCGGCCGCATCTTCGCGACCTCCATGAGCCAGCGGGAGGTGATCCAGGCGAACGGGCAGGACGGGTCCACGTACGCGGTGACCACCGAAGCTGACGTTCGAGGCAAATTGTCTTCCACGGAAGACAATTTATCTTCCTCGGAAGGTAAGATGCAACTGTGGAAAACGACCGGATCGCCGACATCGTTGGGCAGTGGCGTCGCGAGCGACCAGACCTCGACCCCACCCCGTTGCTGATCATCGGTCGCATCCAGCAGCTGGCCGCCGTACTCGATGAGGCCCTGCGGCCGCCGTTCGCCGCGGCGGACCTCGGCAACGGCGACTTCGACGTGCTCGCGGCGCTGCGCCGCGAGGGTGAGCCCTACACGCTCACTGCGGGCCAGCTGAGCCAACGGATGCTCGTGACCACCGGAGCCGTGACCAAGCGGGTGGACCGACTGATCGCCCGCGGCCTCGTGTCGCGCTCGGTCTCCACAGCCGACGCGCGCGGCAGAGTGGTCGGGCTGACAGCGACCGGCGTGGCGTTGACCGACCGGCTCATCGAGGAACATCTGGCCAACGAGGCGGCCATCCTTCGCGGCCTGACCGACAGCGACCGCCGAACCCTCGAGCGCCTCCTGGCGGTGATGAATCGAACCCTGACCTCCGGAGATCGTGGACCCGGGGGCGGCGGCCACGACGGGTGACGCCCTCGGTCCTGATCGGCCAGTCCTCGGATTACCATTCCGCCATGGACGACACCACCGGCGGCGTACGCATCAGACGCGGTGGCCCGACCGACGCGCCCGCCGTACTGGACATGCTCGATTCGGCTGTGGTCTGGATGAACGACCGCGGCAACACCGAGCAGTGGGGCACGACGCCGTTCTCGGAGAAGCCCGAACGGGCCGCACAGGTCGATCGGTACCTGACCGAGAACCTCCCGTACATAGCGGAAGTGGACGGGACGCCGGCCGCGGCCCTGGTGTTGGATTCCGGACCCGACCCTCGGGCGCCGATCGCGCCCGCTGAGGAACCCGAGCGGTTCGTCCGCCTCCTGGTCTCCGACCGACGATTCGCCGGCCGGAAACTCGGGTCGGCTCTGTTGGCACACGCCGTCGAGGAAACCCGGCGAGCCGGCGTGGGGTTGCTACGGGTCGACTGCTGGGCGGGCGGTGGCGGCGAGTTGGTGGCGTACTACGAGCGCCACGGGTTCACTCCCACCGAGACCTTCCTGGCCGGATCCTGGCCGGGTCAGGTGCTGGCCCAACGGGTCGATTGAGCCGCGCGCCCTCTGCCACTGCGAATGGGGCGGGGGCCATCGGTCCGATATTCGGGCGTCTCGCCGGGGCGCGTCCACTAGCGTCCCGCCTCATGGAGAACACCACGGTACGCACTGAACGCCTCGAACTCCGCCCGGTGCGGGACGAGGACATCGATCGGATCCTGGAGTACCGAAACCTGCCGCAGGTCACGCACTGGCTACTCCGTACGCAGGTCGACAGTGCGTCCTTCCGCGCGGCATGGCGACGCGCGGCCACCGACCCCGACGATCACAGCATGGCGGCCACGCTCGACGGCGTGGTGATCGGAACCGTCTCTCTCGGCGTCGTCGACGGCATGGGTCAACCCGGCATGCCACCGCGGACCGAGGCTGAGCTCGGCTACATCTTCGATCCCGCCTACGGCGGACGTGGGTACGCGACCGAGGCGGTGACCGCAGTGGTGGCGCACGCGTTCGACCGGCTGGGCGTTCGGAGAATCACCGCCGGCTGCTTCGCTGACAACCTCGCCTCGGTGCGAATCCTGGAGAAGGTCGGCATGCGTCGTGAGCAGCACGGCGTCGGCGACTCCTGGCACGCCGAACTGGGCTGGGTGGACGGCTACACCTACGCGCTCCTCGCCGAGGCATGGCATCGAGAGGCGGCACCGTCGGAGCAGCCGGTCGCGTCCATACCGGTGCCGCGAGCACGGTGAACCTGTGGCGTCACGGCGACCTGCCGGCCGGCAGTGGCGAGGCTAGCCGCTGGTGGACTCCAGCTGATCGAAGGCCATGCTCCACCAGGACTTCGGGTCGGCGAACGCGGACGAGTCGACGCCCATCAGTTCCTCGCGGATCGCGGCAGCGCGGGCGGCTCGAGCCCGACCGCCCGGGTCCGTGGCGATGAGCTGCCCGAGCCGGTAGAGGAACTCGACGAACGCCGCGAATGTCGCGTTGACCGCCTCGAAGTTGGGGGTCTCCAGGTCCAGCAACACGACGGCTCCGGTCAGCGCGTCGAGGCAGAAGAGCAGCTGCGGGTCCTCCGGTGAGCTGCCGAGGACGATGTGGATGCGAGGGCTGGCATCGCCGACCTCGATCTTCAGCTTGGAGAACAACTCCATGCCGGAGACGTTGACGTCGACAGTGAACAGGATCGGCACGTCGACCGGGATGGCCCCGAACGGCGGGAAGACCTCTGGCGTCAACGGGCCGAGGACGTCCTCGAACCGGTCGAGCGGGAAGTAGACCATCCCGTCGGCGCCCCAGAGCGCCGTGAGCTCCTCATGTGTGGCGGTCAATCGTCCGTCTCCTCGTCCTCGTCGCCGGGCGTGGTCAGACCCTGCTCGTCGAGGAAGCCCCACCAGTCGTCGTCGTCGTAGCCAACCTCGCCGTACCCGGCGCCGAAGACGTAGTAGGCGAGGAACGAGTCAAGGTCCGGCGCGACTTCGAAGAACGCCTCACGCATGAACCACTCGTCGGTCGTCTCCGCCGGGAAGTACCAGACCGCGCCGGTGTCGCGGCGGATCAGCAGTGGCTCTTCCTTCAGTGTGCCGAAGACGAGCCACTCGGCGGGTTCGTCAGCGACGCCGGTGAACTCGGGCATCTGCTCGAGGTAGCCCTGGATCTTGCCGATGTTCGCGGCTGCGGGCAGGTCGAACGAGCCAGCCAGGATGCCGTCGGCAGTCTCCAGCAGCTCCCGGACCGACTGCGGCAGACCAGCGGGTATCCGCTCAGCCGGAGCGCCCTGGTCGATCTGGGCCCAGACCAGCGTCGCGGGCTGGTCCGCCTCCAGGTCGGTGCGCAGCTCCGCGATGAGCTCCCGCAGCTCGGGATTCAATCCACTACCTCTATTCGGATCGGTGTGCCGTCGGGCAGCTTCATGATCTGTTGCCAGATCTGCTGACCGACATCCCGGTTCGTGTCGCCGTGCAGCAGCTTCAGATTACTAACGTCGTCGGGGCCACCGAGTTGCAGCTCCCACACATGGTCGGGCTGCTGCAGGCGGAGCCGCTCGGTGAGTTTGTTCGACAGCTTCTTGTCGTGGGGCCAGTACTTGTCGAAGATCTTCTGCCGGATGCGCGCCTTGTAGCCTTTCGTAATCGTTTCGTCCCGGGCAACCGGATTGGCCTGCTTGAACAGCTTGCCCTCGTCGCTGAGCTTCTTCAGCGCGTTCATCTTGCGGTCGAACTGGGCCCGCGCGTGCATCGACTTGCGCTTCACCTTGATCGTGACCTCGGGCAGGTCGTTGTTGCGCACCACCGGCTTGGCGGAGGCCTTCTGCACCGCCGCGCGGACAAGCTTGCCGCCCTTCGGCTTGCCCGACCCGCCACGTTGTTTCGAGCTTTTCGGCGCCCTGCTAGGCATCGAGAAGCTCCTGGATCACCTGATCGATCAGCAGGCCGACGATCTCCCGCGTGATCATCTGGAAGATCGGGATCTCGGCCAGCGACACGCCGAACGTGACGACGGCGGTGGCGATCGCCTGCGCCACCGCGAACGCGAGGATCGCCAACTGCACGATCACCTGGATCTTCAGCGCGAGCACTATCGCGGCGGCGATGATCATCCCGGTGCCGATCAGCATCGCGGCCTGGGAGTAGTCCGGCAGCGCGCCGGGACCGCTCTCCGGTTTGGACCACCACTTCTGGAACGCCTGCATCGACTCGCCCTGGTGCTGCGACCAGACCGCTGCCGCAGCCGAACCGGCCTCCCCGGAGGCGTCCGCGACCGTGCCGGAGAAGTCCAGCCAGGCCTGGCCCATCTCGAACAGCTTTTCCTCGTCGGCCTCGGGCCAGGTGTAGCCGATCCAGCTGAGTGCCGTGATCAGCTCACCCGGCAGTTGCAGTCCCATGTCGTCACCCCAGCATTCCCTGGATGTCTCGCAGCGCGCTCACGGAGGCTTCCTCGACCAACTCGAAGTTGTCGGCCATCTTCGTCAGGTCGCTGCCGGCCGAGCCGATCTCTTCGGCGGCCACGCCGATGCAGTCCAGGACCCAGGCTGAGGTCTCCGTGTACGCGATGCCGATCAGCGAGCCGATGTCGTCGGCGCCCCACGGCTCGCCGTATCCCTGCATCTGCGCCTCGAAGCTCTCCAGTTGCCCGATGAAGCGTTCGGCGGCGCCGATGACCTCGTCGCCGCCGGAACGCAGCAACGCGGGCTCGACCTCGAAGCCGTTCATCGGGAACCTCCCCGGGCCATCCGCTCCTGCGCGTCAGTGAGCGCCTGCAGGAACGCGCCGAGCCGTGGCACGGCCGTGTCTCGAACCTGCTCCAGCTGCTCGGTGAGCTGCGAGAGGTCGCCGGAGGCCGGCACCGGGCCGGCACCGCGCATCGAGTCGATCGCCGCGTTCACGGCCGCGATCACGTGGTCGGAGACCTCGGCCGAGCCGAGCCGCATCATCCGCGGGTCCAGCGTCAGCGACTCCAACCGGCCATCAGCGCCAAACTCGGCACGGACCTGTCCCTCGGCGGACTCACCGACCCGACGCAGGCGCGCGGCCTCCTCGTCCTCCGGCGCGTTGCCGGCGGCGCGCAACGCGCCGACCGTCGCGTCCAGCATGCGAGCGAACTCTCCGCTCGCCGGCTCATTCACCGACATGCGCCCTCCATCAATCGCCTCCGGCGCGTTGGTCGGCGCGGGCCCGGTCGGCACACACCGCTTCCCAGGCGTTGCCCCGTGCCGTCCGCATCCGTCCCTCGCCCACCACTGC
>NZ_JBEZGJ010000080.1:0-31386 GCF_040649965.1 Micromonospora sp. NPDC048843 | reverse complement strand
GCGGGGCGCGGGGCGCGGGGCGCGGGGCGCGGGGCGCGGGGCGCGGGGCGCGGGGCGCGGGGCGCGGGGCGCGGGGTGTCCAGAGAGAAAAGTTGACCGGAGGCACCCTCGGTGGGTGCCTCCGGTCAACTATGTCGGTTTGCGGATTTAGTTCGCCATCAGATCGGCGCCACGCCAGCTGAAATCGGGCTCCGTCGCGAACCGCTCGGTGATCTTCACGAGATCCTCCGCGTACTTGTTCGCGTGGTGCCCGCAGAACACCAACTCGCTCCCACCCGTGAGGGTGATCCGGAGCTTCCCGGCAGCATTGCAGCGGTCGCACCGTTCATCGGCGGCTGGGGGAGCCGCCGTCACGGGCGGCGGCGTGAGGGTCGGGGTCATCGCCTTCCTCCTCTGGTCGTCACCGATGAACAATCTCTTCGGTCGTTGCTCACCTATCGTGCAACACCCTTACTAGGCACTGCCTTCCCTGTGTGCCCGCGGGGGACCGAGGTCACACCTGGAAGGGACAGTGTGCCGTGCACCAAGGGTGCCACGTCAACGATCACATTCGTGCATCCGGACGATCACCATCTGGTGTTGCACACCAGGTGGTCAAAACGACACGTTCGGTTGACGAAACCCGCTCAGTCCAGGTAATCCCGGAGGACCTGCGACCGGGACGGGTGGCGCAGCTTGGACATCGTCTTGGACTCGATCTGCCGGATCCGCTCCCGGGTCACCCCGTAGACCTGACCGATCTCGTCGAGCGTCCGCGGCTGGCCGTCGGTCAGGCCGAAGCGCAGGCGTACCACACCCGCCTCACGCTCGGAGAGCGTCTGGAGCACCTGCTGGAGCTGGTCCTGCAGGAGCGAGAACGAGACCGCGTCGACCGCGACCACGGCCTCGGAATCCTCGATGAAGTCGCCGAGCTGGCTGTCGCCCTCGTCGCCGATGGTCTGGTCCAGTGAGATGGGCTCCCGAGCGTACTGCTGGATCTCCAGCACCTTCTCGGGTGTGATGTCCATCTCCTTGGCCAGCTCCTCCGGGGTGGGCTCGCGGCCCAGGTCCTGGAGCAGCTCACGCTGTATGCGGCCGAGCTTGTTGATGACCTCGACCATGTGCACCGGGATGCGGATGGTGCGGGCCTGGTCGGCCATGGCGCGGGTGATGGCCTGTCGGATCCACCAGGTGGCGTACGTGGAGAACTTGTAGCCCTTGGTGTAGTCGAACTTCTCCACGGCCCGGATCAGACCGAGGTTGCCCTCCTGGATCAGGTCGAGGAAGGCCATGCCACGGCCCGTGTAGCGCTTGGCCAGGGACACCACCAGTCGGAGGTTCGCCTCCAGGAGGTGGTTCTTGGCCCGCTCGCCGTCGCGGGAGATCCAGCCCAGGTCACGGACCATCTCGCGGACGAGCTTCTCCTCGCCCTCGTCGGCGGCCCGCAGCCGCTCGGCGGCGTAGAGCCCGGCCTCGATCCGCTTGGCCAGCTCCACCTCCTGCTCGGCGTTGAGCAGCGGAACCTTGCCGATCTGCTTCAGGTACGCCCGGACGGAGTCGGCGGAGGCGGTCAGCTCGGCGTCGCGTCGCGCCTGCTTGAGAGCCTCGGACTCCTCGTCGTCCCACTCGAAGTCGTTGTCGGTCGCCGAGGCGGCGGCGTCGGTCTCGGCGGCCTGGGCCAGCTCGGCCGGCTCCTCGACCACGACGTCCTCGATCGCGGCGGCCAGTTCCTCCGGGTCGATCTCGCCCTCGGCGCCCTCGCCCTTGGCCTTGCCGCCTGCCTTGGTCGGCTTGGCCCCGGCAGCCGCGGCCACCGTCGCCTTGGTGGCTCGGGTCGACTTGGTCGCCTTCGCCGGCGTCGCCGTGGCGGCCTCGGCTCCGGTGCCGGTCGCCTTGCGAGCGGCCACCTTGCGCGGGGCTGACGTCGTCGGGGCGTCGTCGCCGGCGGGCGCCTGCTTCGGGGCCGGCGCGGCGGCCTTCTTGGTGGTCTTGGCGGTGGTGGCCCGGGACGCCGGCGTGGTCGAGCGGGCCGCGGCGACGCGGCGACGGGTGCTCGCCGAGCCGTCCACCACGACGGTCACTCCCGCCTCGGAGAGCGCCCGCAGGATCTTCTTGGCCTGGGCCGGAGTCACCTCGGCGGACTCGACGGTGCGCGCGAGCTGAGCCGACGTGAGCTGACCGCCGGCGCTCTGCGCGTGGGCGATCAGGGTGTCGGTGAGCGAGCGAACGTCGGCGCCGGGCTGGCGGGGTTCTGTCACGAATGACCTTCCGGAGGCGAAGAGCGGGCACGGCGGGTTCGTCCAGCGCAGCGAGGGTTACCGTGCCGGGCGATGTGGTTGAGGGACCCTCGTGTCACGGTCCGGCCGGTGGTCGGCGGTCCGTGCCGCGTGGGCAGGGGTGAATTGTAACGCCGTCTGCGGCGATCATCCTGCTCCGCACCGCGTACCGCCGGTGGGGACCGTCGGTGGGGCGGAGATATGGGCTTCGCGGTAATGATAGCCGCGCGGCAGGCGAAGGGCTTCCGTCGTCGAGCCAGGTAGCGCGCAGATCGTGTCCGAACTGCCGTTTGAGCAGGCGATACGAGGTCAACGGGGCGGTTGCGAGGATGCGCGTGTGGATCACCGAGGTCGCTGTCGGTCCGGCCGGTGGCGTGCCCACCAGGTCGCGGTTGGGCAACGGTTGTGAGCCGAGCATGGACGGGGCGGTAAGCATTTAAGCGACATTACCAACCGAAAGGGGCATATTGGCGGAGGTCGCCCGCTCAAGCCGCGAGGCCGTCGCCGGTGTGCCCACCTCGCAGCGGATTCCGGACGCCAAAGATCCTGGTCTGGCGCCGCAGTACGGCGTCGGGAACGATGATCTTCGGAAGCCGGGTCGGTAGTTTCACCCACCCACGTGCACCCGGAGTGCGGAAAGAGGCGAATCATGACCAACTCGGCCACGACACCGTCGGAGCTGCTGACCATCGCGGTGGAGGTGGCTCGGGCCGCGGCGGACACCGCGTACCGGATGCGTGCCGAGGGAGTCGTCGTCGCCGCCACCAAGAGCACCGTCACCGACGTGGTCACCGCCGCCGACCGGGCGGTCGAGCGGCAGATCCTCGACGCGTTGGCGGCGCTGCGCCCGGACGACTCGGTGCTGGGCGAGGAGTACGGCGAGGAAGCTTCCGGCGCGACCCGCAGCGGTGTGCGCTGGATCGTCGACCCGATCGACGGCACTGTGAACTACCTGTACGGACTGCCGCACTCGGCTGTCTCGCTGGCCGCCGAGGTGGACGGGGCGGTGGTTGCCGGCGTGGTGCGCAACGTGAGCACCGGCGAGGAATGGACCGCCACAGCCGGGGGTGGGGCCTGGCGCGACGGCGTCCGGCTGCGTTGCTCCGGGGAGGTCGATCTGGGGCAGGCGCTGGTCGGCACCGGCTTCGGCTACGAAGCCCGCCGCCGGGCGCACCAGGCGCAGGTGGTGGCCGGTCTGATCGCACACGTACGTGACATCCGCCGGCTCGGCGCCGCGGCGCTGGACCTCTGTCTGGTCGCCGAGGGGCGGCTGGACGCGTACTTCGAGAAGGGTCTTGCGGCCTGGGACCTGGCGGCTGGCGGGCTGGTGGCCGCCGAGGCGGGGGTCCGGGTCGCCGGTCTGGCGGGTCGGCCGCCAGGGCCGGACCTGGTGGTAGCGGCCCCGCCCGCGCTCTTCGCGCCGCTGCACGACCGGTTGGCCGCGCTGGACGCCGCCGGCGGTCCCTGACCGGCGGAGCAGGTCAGCCGGCTCCAGCCTTTCGAGCGGCCGGCTCTGGCGGCGGTGGGCCAGGTCGGTGCCGATCGCCGACCTGGCGCTGAGGTGGGCCGGTTACGCCGTCACTTGGCGGGTGGCGACGGGCAGGAGCCCTTGGGAGCCTCCGGCGGACCCGAGTCGCCGAGCGACTGGTTGACCTCGGTCGTGGTGGCGAGCTGCTGGAAGCGGTTGCCCAGCACCACGTCCACGGTGTCGTCGGCGCGCTTCGGGTCGTAGCCCGGCACCGCGTTGTTGAGGAAGTACGCCTGGAGCAGGTGCGCGGAACCGACGCCCTTCGGGCCGTACCGCAGCAGGGCCACGCTGTCGACCTTCTTCTCGTTCCCGGTCTTCTTGACCTGGAACTGTCGATTGCTGAACTCGTCGGCGACGGTGTGGGCGAGGCCCGGCTGATCCGTGGCGTTGAACACGTTGATCTTGACGTCCTTGCGCTCGCGCAGGGTCAGATCCGCCAACGGCCAGCCCTCGGGGCAACCCGCCGCCGTGCCCACGTTGCCCTGGCTGTCGCGGACCACGGCCACGACGACGAAGACCAGGGCGATGATCGCCAACAGGCCGACGACGACGAGTGCTCGCACGCGCGCAAAACTCATCAGGGCACTCCCCGGACCTCAGTGGGTGGTGGCGGCCAGGAACGATCGCTCAGGCCGCCGGCCGTCGAATACGCCGCTGAGGTTAACGGTTGTCCGGCCGTCGCGTGGAAACAGCCCGACATGCCGGCGCGCCGACCGCGAACCGGGTACTACTACCCCTATCTTCGTGTCGCCTGAATCACATTGGGAACAACTTCGCGTGCGGGGGCGTACATCTCAGCCGCAAGGGCGGTATACATGCCTCGCCCAAGGGGGGGTAAGGTTCCGCGCTCGCAGGGGAGTCGCCCCGGCGAGCTCGACCCGTTCGGTCCTCGGGTCGGGTGCCCGACACAAGTGGTGGCCGGCCAGCGGAACCGAAACAGCGTCGTCCGGCGTTACAACCGGAAGCGACAACATCGATATGGGAGAGTGAAACCGATGGCCACCGACTACGACGCCCCGCGTCGCGACGAGGTCGACCTCGGCGAGGACAGCCTGGAAGAGCTCAAGGCACGGCGCGTCGACTCACAGTCGGGCGCGGTGGACGTCGACGAGGCCGAGGTGGCCGAGAGCTTTGAGCTGCCCGGTGCCGATCTGGCCGACGAGGAGCTCACGGTCAAGGTGCTTCCGATGCAGCAGGACGAGTTCCGGTGCGCCCGCTGCTTCCTGGTCCACCACCGTAGCCAGCTGGCGGTCGAGCGTAACGGCGAGCTGATCTGCCGCGAGTGCGTCTGACAACCACAACAACACCGGCGGCGGCCTCCTGAACGGGGTCGCCGCTGCCGGTGTAGGCATGCGGCAGCGGTGGGTACCTGCTTGACTCGTAGCGGGTAGCCACAGCACCGGGAGGTCCGATGAGCGATCGAGGCGGCACCACCGATGGCGGCGCGGACGGCCTCGGCGCCACCCGTGGCACGGACGACCTCGCTGCCACCGATGGCGGCACGGACGACCTCGGTGCCACCGGTGGCACCGACGACCTCGGTGCGACCGTCGCGGCGTTGACCGCTGACGACATCGCGCCGGCCCGACGCCGCCAACTGCTGACCCGCATGGTCGGGCAGGCCCGTGCACGGGGCATCTCCGACCTGTTCAAGCCCCGCGCCGCCGTGCGGTGGATGGTCGACGCCGTCGCCGAGATCGCCCCGCACGTGCCGGTACGGGACCTGGACACGCTGCGCCAGCACTTCCCGGGCCTGGACGACGCCGCCCTGGCCGACCGGCTCATCCGTAACGCGTCGAGGACCACCGCCGCGATCGGCGCGGCCGGTGGGGGCGTCGCGGCCGTCGAGTGGACGGTTGCCCCCACCCTGCTCTCCGCGCCGGTGCTGCTCGCCGCCGAGACCGTGGCCGTGGTGGCGGTGGAGCTGAAACTCGTCGGCGAGCTGCACGAGATCCACGGCGTGGCACTACCGGCCGCCGGCAGCCAACGGGCGGTCGCGCTGGTGCACTCCTGGGCAACTCAACGCGGCGTCAACCCGATGGTGCCCGGCGTGGGAGTGGGAGCGGTGCTCGGCACCGCCGCCCGCAAGGAGTTGCGGGACATGCTGCTGCGTCGTTTCGGGCGCAACCTCACCACGCTCGGGCCGTTCCTGACCGGCGCGGCGGTGGCCAGCTTCCTCAACCGCCGGGCCACCCAGCAAATGGCCGAGCAACTCCAGGTCGACCTGCGTCGGCGGGGCATCGCCCGGCCCGCGCCACCGGCGGCCCTCCCAGGCCCGCCTACCGGCACCTGAGCGGTCGCTAACCGTCGGATCGGCACCTGAGCGGGCCCATGCCGTCGGACCGGCTCCTGAGCCAGCCCTTCGGCGTCGGGTCAGCCCGGCTCGCCCGCCGTCGGGTGGGAAGCCGACAGGGCGTCCCGTGCGGTCAGCACCGCCTCGGCCAGCTCGACCGGATGGCGGGTGCTCACCACCCAGAACGGGGTCGGATCGTCGGGATCGTCGAGGATCACCTGCACGGCGCCGCCGATCCACGGTCGCTGCACCACGAAGGCGAGCGGGTCCGCGCCGACGCCGAGCACCTCACGTCGGCCGGCTACGTCCAGCGGCACCACGTCGGCCACGAAACGGACCGGCAGGCGGGCGTCGTCCACCCGCAGCTCGGCGTCAGCCACCCCGACCCGGATCCGGCCCAGCCACCACAGCCCGACAGCGGTGAGCGGCACCAGCACGGCGAACGGCAGCCACGCGCGGACGCCGGAGGCGCCCATCCAGATCTCGACGGCCAGCAACGCGGCGGCCACCAGCCCGGCCAGCCACAGCCACCAGGGCAGATCCAACCGCTCGGTGTACGCCGAGCGGGCGGAGACCGGCGGCTGATCGGCGGACGGGGAGGGCGACATGCTCACTCCTGCGAGGGTACGGCGCACGGCGGCTCGACGAACCGGCAGGATGGCAGGGTCACCCCGCGAACCGGACGGAAGAGGGGACCCGTGACCGACGTCGTACCCGTGCCCGTGCAGCTGCTCGACCCGGAGCTGCCGTTGCCCACGTACGCCCATCCCGGCGACGCCGGGGCCGACCTGGTGGCGGCCGCGGACGTGGAGCTGCCACCCGGCGGCCGTGCCCTGGTGCCCACCGGCGTGGCCGTCGCGCTGCCGGAGGGGTACGTGGGACTGGTCCATCCCCGCTCCGGTCTGGCGGCCAGGCTCGGCGTGACGGTGCTCAACGCGCCCGGTACGGTCGACGCCGGCTACCGGGGTGAGATCCTGGTCAACCTGATCAATCATGATCGGGACGTGCCGGCGAAGATCTCCCGCGGCGATCGGATCGCGCAGCTCGTGGTCCAGCAGGTCGCGCGGGCGCGGTTCGAGCCGGTGGTCGAGCTGCCCGCGTCCCGGCGCGGGACCGGTGGGCACGGGTCCACCGGTGGGCACGCCGAGCTGGTGCCGTCGCCGACGGGCCAGGACCGGGTCGAGCGGCGGCCGAGCGAGCCGGGCCGCGGGCAGACGGAAGAGGTGGCAGGGTGAGTGTGAACAGCGGAGGGCAGGCGCAGTGATCTTCTCCCGAAAGCGGGCCGATGCGGAGCGGCAGACCCGTGACGAGCGGGCCACCCAGGTCCCCGACCAGGGCGATGCGACGCCGACGCTGGAGCGCGGCCCGTACGACATCTCCGAGAGCTACGACGACGTGCAGCGACTCGACCTGGGCAGTCTGCACATCCCGGCGATCGCCGACGTCGAGGTGCGGGTGCAGGCCGACCCGCAGGGTGTGGTCCAGCAGGTGGTGCTGGTGCACGGTGACAACGCGCTCCAGTTGGGCGTCTTCGCCGCCCCTCGGTCCGAGGGGATCTGGGACGAGGTGCGCGAGGAGATCCGGCAGTCGCTGCTCCGCGACGGCGCGAGCGCGCAGGAGGTCGCCGGCGAGTACGGCCCGGAGCTGCACGCCCAGGTGAACACCCCGGACGGCGCGACGAACCTGCGGTTCGTCGGAATCGACGGGCCGCGTTGGATGGTCCGGGGCGTGTTCCAGGGCCCGGTGGCCACCGACCCGGCAATGGCCGGGCCGCTCGTCGAGTGCCTGGACGGCCTGGTGGTCGACCGTGGGCAGGAGGCGAAGCCGGTCCGCGAGCCGCTGCCGCTGCGGCTGCCCCGGGAGGTCGCCGACCAGGCAGAGGCCGAGGCGGGCGACGCCGCCGCCGCGCCGCGTCAGGTCTGACCGGCGCGCACCGGCCCGCCGGAACCAGCCCCGTCGGCGTACGCTGGCGGCACGGTTCCGGCGCCGCCGGTGCCGGCCGGGGACGGCGAGCGTGGAGAGGGTGACGCGGAGGTCATGACGACCGACGAGGGCCGGGTGTCGCTGCGGCGCATCCTGCAGAGGTTCACCGCCAGCGAGGCCGAGATAGACGCGCAGGAGCTGCGTCGGGAGAGCGCCGAGTGCGGCGGAATCCCCGCCCAGCAGTGCTCCCGGGGTCAGCTGGTCTCGGTCGCCGGTCGGCTGCGCACCGTGGTCTACACGCCGCGCACCAATCTGCCCACCCTCGAGGCCGACCTGTACGACGGCAGCGACGTGGTCACCCTGGTCTGGCTGGGTCGACGGCACATCGCCGGGATCGAGCCGGGCCGGCATCTGACCGCCCGTGGCCGGGTGGCCGTGCGGGACGACCGCAAGGTCATCTACAACCCCTACTACGAGCTGGACTCGCCCAAGTGATGGCACTGCGGACGGAAGGCCGGCGATGACGACGGGACAGGACCGGGCGGCACAGCCGGATACCGACCCTCAGGACGAGGAGCCGCTGCCGACGATCGCCGAGCAGATGGCCGACCAGCTTGGCGGCTGGCGCGGGCTGGTCGAGTCCAGCATTCCGGTAGTGGTGTTCGTCGTCGCCAACATCATCGGCGAGCTGCGGCCGGCGGTGATCGCGTCGATCGCGGTCGCCGTGCTGATCGCGGGGCTGCGGCTGGCCCAGCGTCGACCGATCCGGCACGCCGTCAACGGGCTCTTCGGCGTCGGCGTCGGCGCGGCCATCGCGTGGCGGACCGGCGATGAGCGTGACTTCTACCTTCCCGGCATCCTCTACGGCATCGGCTACGGCGTCGCCCTGCTGATCTCGGCCGTGATCCGGCAGCCGCTGGTGGGCTGGATCTGGTCGGTGTTGGTGGCCAAGGGCCGTTCGGAGTGGCGGTCCGACCCGAAGCTGGTGCGCACCTTCACCCAGCTGACAGTGCTCTGGGGCGTGGTCTGGCTGGCCAAGGTGGGAGTGCAGGCCGGGCTCTACCTGGCCCACCAGGACACCGCCCTGGGCGTGGCCCGGCTGGCTCTGGGCTACCCGCCGTACGCGCTGCTGTTGCTGATCACGGTCTGGACGGTGCGCCGGGTCACCCGGGAGTCGCCGCCGGCCCCGCTGCCCAGCGCCTGAGCGACGCCCCCTCACCCGGGCCGCTCCGCGCGCCGGTCGGGGTCAGCGTGAGCTGCGGGTTCGTTCGACGCTGTCCGGCCCGAGGATCACCTGGCGGACCTGGTCCTCCACCTCGGCGGTGCAGACGAAGATCAGCTCGTCGCCGGCCTCGATCGGGTCGTCCGGACTGGGCACCAGGACCCGCTTGCCGCGCAGGATCGCCACCAGCGCGGAGTCGCGGGGCAGCGGCACGGCGTGGATCGGCTGACCGACGTAGGGGGCCGTCGGCGGCAGGGTGATCTCGACGAGGTTCGCCTCGCCCTGTCGGAAGGTCATCAGCCGGACCAGGTCGCCGACGGTGACCGCCTCCTCGACGAGCGCGGCCATCACCCGCGGCTTGCTCACCGCGACGTCCACGCCCCACTGCTCGGTGAACAGCCACTCGTTCTCGGCCCGGTTGACCCGGGCGACCACCCGGGGCACCGCGAACTCGGTCTTGGCCAGCAGCGACAGCACCAGGTTGGTCTTGTCGTCGCCGGTCGCCGCGACCACCACGTCGCACCCGGCGATGTTGGCCTCCTCCAGGCTGGCCACCTCGCACGCGTCGGCCAGCACCCAGTCGGCAGCCGGCACCCGGTCCGGACGCAGCATCTTGGGCTGGCGTTCGATCAGCATCACCTGGTGGCCGTTTTCGATCAGCTCCTGGGCGATCGAGCGGCCCACGTTGCCCGCGCCCGCGATGGCGACCCGCATGGCTCAGTGCCCTCCTTCCGGCGGCGTCGCCGCCACCGACGTGACAGTCGCCACGATGTCATCGCTGACCAGCATGAACACCTGGTCGCCCTCCTGCACGACTGTGGAGCCGGTGGGCAGCGTGCCGATGCCGAAGCGGATCAGGTAGGCCACCCGCGCCCCGGACGCCTCCTCCAGCGTCCGCACCGACCTACCGATCCAGTCCTTGTGTACGGGAACCTCGACGATCGACACAGTGCTCGTGGGGTCGCGGAAGATCTCCACGTTGCCCTCCGGCACCAGGTGCCGCAGCATCCGGTCCGCCGTCCACCGCACCGTCGCCACTGTGGGGATGCCCAGCCGCTCGTAGACCTGAGCCCGGCGCTGGTCGTAGATGCGGGCGGCGACCCGGGACACGCCGAACGTCTCGCGGGCCAGCCGGGCCGAGATGATGTTGGAGTTGTCGCCGCTCGACACCGCCGCGAAGGCGTCCGCGCGCTCGATGCCAGCCTGCCGGAGCACCTCGCCGTCGAAACCGGCCCCGGTCACCGTGATCCCGGCGAAGTCGGGACCGAGCCGGCGGAAGGCGTCGGCGTCCTGGTCGATCACCGCCACCGAGTGCCCTCGGGACTCCAGGCTGTGGGCGAGCGTCGACCCGACCCGACCACATCCCATGATCACGACGTGCACGCTGTCCCTCCCAAGGTGCGTACCACTCCCGCTGCCGGTGGCCTTCGAGTGCGAGCCTGCCACGTCCCGGTCGCGAGCGGGGACCGACCGTACCCCGCCGTCGTGAGCAGCGGTGATCGCCCACCCCCGCGCCCCCACCGTGGTGGTCGTACTCTTGGCGTTCGTGGCCAGTCCCACCTCGCTGCTGAAGCGGCTTCTTCTCGGTCGACCGTTCCGGTCCGACCGGCTCCAGCACACCCTCCTGCCGAAGCGCATCGCGCTGCCCGTGTTCGCCTCCGACGCGCTGTCCAGCGTCGCGTACGCGCCCGACGAGATCCTGCTGACCCTCTCCATCGCCGGCGCGTCGGCGTACTTCTTCTCGCCGTGGATCGCGCTGGCCGTGGTCGTGGTCATGCTCACAGTGGTGGCGAGCTACCGGCAGAACGTGCACGCCTACCCGTCCGGTGGTGGCGACTACGAGGTGGCCACTGTCAACCTGGGGCCGAAGTTCGGCGTCGGGGTGGCCAGCGCGTTGTTGGTCGACTACGTGCTCACGGTGGCGGTGTCGGTCTCCTCCGGGGTGGCCAACCTGGGCTCCGTGGTGCCGTTCGTGGCCACCCACAAGGTTCTGATCGCGGTGAGCGCGGTGGTCCTGCTCACCGCTGTCAACCTGCGCGGGCTGCGCGAGTCGGGCACTGCGTTCGCCATCCCCACCTACGGCTTCGTGATCGTGATGCTCGGGATGCTGCTCACCGGGCTGTTCCGGGTCTTCGTGCTGGGCGACGAGCTGCGCGCGCCGAGCGCCGACCTGGTGATCCAGGCCGAACACAGCGTTACCGGTTTCGCGCTCGTCTTCCTGCTGCTGCGGACGTTCAGCTCGGGCGCCGCCGCGCTCACCGGCGTGGAGGCGATCTCCAACGGGGTGCCGGCGTTCAAGGCGCCGAAGAGCCGCAACGCCGCCACCACCCTGCTGCTGCTCGGCACCATCTCGGTGAGCATGCTGGTCGGGATCATCTGGCTGGCCCGGCTGACCCACCTGCAGTTCGTCGAGGATCCGAACCTCCAGATCGTCTCCGGCCCCGAGGGGTACGTGCAGAAGACGGTCACCACCCAGCTCGGCGAGACGGTCTTCGGTTCCGGGTCGATCCTGCTCTACGTGCTGGCCGGGGTGACCGCCCTGATCCTGTTCCTCGCGGCGAACACCGCGTTCAACGGTTTCCCGGTGCTCGGCTCGATCCTGGCCCAGGACCGCTACCTGCCCCGCCAGTTCCACACCCGGGGCGACCGGCTGGCCTTCTCCAACGGCATCACCTTCCTCGCCCTCTTCGCGATCGTGCTGATCGTCGGCTTCCAGGCCGAGGTGACGAAGCTGATCCAGCTCTACATCGTCGGGGTCTTCGTCTCGTTCACCGTCTCCCAGGTCGGCATGATCCGGCACTGGAACCGGCACCTGCGCACCGAGCGGGACCCGGAGGCGCGCCGCCGGATGGTCCGCTCCCGAGCGATCAACACGTTCGGCGCGGGCCTGACCGGCGCGGTGCTGGTGATCGTCCTGATCACCAAGTTCCTGCTCGGCGCGTGGATCGCTATCGCCGCGATGGCGGTGATCTACGTGCTGATGCTGGCGATCCGCCGGCACTACGACCGGATCGCCGTCGAGCTGACCCCACCGGACGAGGGCCGGGCCGTGCTGCCCGCCCGCAACCACGCGATCGTGCTGGTCAGCAAGGTGCACCAGCCGACGCTGCGGGCCATCGCCTACGCCCGTGCCACCCGACCGGACACACTGACCGCGGTGACAGTCAACGTGGACGAGAAGGACACCAGGGACCTTCAGGCCGACTGGGAGCGCCGGGAGATGGCCATTCCACTCACCGTGATCGACTCGCCGTACCGGGAGATCACCCGGCCGATCCTGGACTTCGTCGCGTCCACCCGCCGCAAGTCGCCCCGGGACGTGGTCACCGTGTTCATCCCGGAGTACGTGGTCGGCCGTTGGTGGGAGAACCTGCTGCACAACCAGAGCGCCCTGCGCCTCAAGGGCCGGCTGCTCTTCGAACCGGGGGTGATGGTGGTCAGCGTGCCGTGGCAGCTCGCGTCGACAGCGAGCAAGAACCTGGACCGGCTCGACGCCACGCTGTCCCGGACACCGGCGCGTGGGCCACGGAGTGCCGTGCCAGTCGCCGCGCCGCCGGTGGCCGTCACGCCGCCCGGCGAGGGCGGACCTGAGAACAGCGGAACGATGGGGAACAGTCGTGACTGAGCCGGGCGGTCCGCGGACCGCGACACCCAGGACGCCGTCGGCGTCGGCAGCCTCGGCGTTCGAGCGGGGCCTGGCCGAGACGGACCGGGTCGAGCTGACCGTCGACGCGGTCGCCCCCGGCGGGCACTGTGTCGCCCGGGTGGACGGGCAGGTCGTCTTCGTCCGACACGCGCTGCCCGGTGAGCGGGTCATCGCCGAGGTCACCGAGGTGCACCGGGGGTTCGTCCGGGCCGACGCGGTGACCGTGCTGGAACCCTCACCGGATCGGGTCGAGCCGCCCTGCCCGTACGCGAAGCCGGGTGCCTGCGGGGGCTGCGACCTCCAGCACGTCGCACCGGCCGCGCAGTTGGCCTGGAAGACCGCGGTGGTCCGCGAGCAGTTGGTCCGCCTCGGTGGGCTGACCGACGTCGAGCTGGACCGGCTCGGCGTCCGGGTCGAGGCGTTGCCCGGTGGGCTGCTCGGCTGGCGCTCCCGGGTCCGTTACGCCGTCGACGCCGCCGACCGGGCCGGCCTGCTCAAACACCGCTCGCACGAGGTGGTGCCTATCGACCGCTGCCGGATCGCCCACCCGGCCATCCAGCAGCTGCCGGTGCTCACCCCCACCGGTGCGCGCTGGCCGGCCGCCGAGGCGGTGGAGACCGTCGCCAGCACCGGCGGGGACGTGACAGTCACGGAGATCCGCGACGGGGTGCCCGCCCCGGTCAGTGGCCCGACCGAGGTCCGCGAGGTCGCCGCCGGACGGGACTGGACGCTGCCCGCGTCCGCGTTCTGGCAGGTGCACCCGGCCGCGGCGGACGCCCTCTCCACTGCCGTCCTCGAGTTGCTGGACCCGCAGCCGGGCGAGGTCGCCTGGGACCTCTACGGCGGCGCTGGGCTGTTCGCCGCCGGGCTGGCCGCACGGGTCGGCGCGAACGGCCGGGTGACAGTGGTCGAGGCGGCGGCGCAGGGTGTCGCCGCAGCCCGGGAGAACCTCGCCGACCTGCCCAGCGTCGAGGTGGTGTCGGCCCGGGTGGAGACCGCGCTGGCCCGCCGACGAATCACCGGCCCGGTCGACGTGGTGGTGCTCGACCCGCCGCGCTCCGGGGCCGGCGCCCCGGTGGTCCGCGCGCTGGCCGCCGCCGGCCCGCGGGCGGTCGCGTACGTGGCCTGTGACCCGGCCGCCTTCGCCCGGGACGTGCGTACCTTCGCCGACCTCGGTTGGCGGCTGGCGGCACTACGGGGCTTCGACCTCTTCCCGATGACGCAGCACGTCGAGCAGGTCGGGCTGCTGCTTCCCCCGGACGCGCGGTAGAACACCCCGCGTCGGCGCCTGACCGGGCGCTCAGCTGCCCACTCCCCGCCCGGCGCGGGTGCGTGGGGCGCGGGTCGGGCTGCGGAGTACCGGGGGGCCGATAGACTCTCCGGTCATGAGTGTTGAAGAGGACACGGCCAACCACGGCCGGCTGCTGGGGACGGTTCGCGGTCCGCAGGACGTCAAGCGGATGTCCGGCGAGGAACTGGACGTCCTCGCCGCCGAGATCCGGGACTTCCTGATCACCAAGGTCTCCCGTACCGGCGGGCACGTCGGGCCCAACCTCGGTGTGGTCGAGCTGACGCTCGCCATGCATCGCGTCTTCGACTCCCCCCGGGACCGGCTCCTGTTCGACACCGGCCACCAGGCGTACGTACACAAGATCCTCACCGGGCGTCAGGCCGGCTTCGACAAGCTCCGTCAGCGCGGTGGCCTCTCCGGCTACCCCAGCCAGGCGGAGAGCGAGCACGACCTCATCGAGAACTCGCACGCTTCCACGGCGCTGTCCTACGCCGACGGCCTCGCCAAGGCGTACGCCCTCCGGGGCGAGGCGCGCAGCGTCGTGGCAGTGGTCGGTGACGGCGCGCTGACCGGCGGCATGTGCTGGGAGGCGCTGAACAACATCGCCACTGCCGGCAACTCCCTCGTGATCGTGGTCAACGACAACGGCCGGTCCTACTCGCCGACCATCGGCGGGCTGGCCGACCACCTCTCCTCGCTGCGGCTCAACCCCGGCTACGAGAAGGTCCTCGACACCGTCAAGGACGCCCTCGGCTCCACGCCGCTGGTCGGCAAGCCGATGTACGAGGTGCTGCACGCGGTCAAGAAGGGCATCAAGGACGCGGTCGCCCCGCAGGCCATGTTCGAGGACCTTGGCATCAAGTACGTGGGCCCGGTGGACGGGCACGACGTGGGCGCGGTCGAGGCGGCGCTGCGCGCGGCCAAGAACTTCGGCGGCCCGGTCATCGTGCACGCGGTCACCCGAAAGGGCTACGGCTACCGTCCCGCCGAGGAGGACGAGGCCGACTGCCTGCACGGCCCCGGCAGCGCCTTCGACGTGGAGACCGGCGCGCTGCTGGCCGCCCCGTCGGTGAAGTGGACGCACGTCTTCGCCGACGAGCTGCTGGCCATCGCCGACGAGCGCCCGGACGTGGTGGGCATCACCGCTGCCATGGCCGAGCCGACCGGCATCGCCAAGCTGGCCCGCAAGTACCCCGAGCGGGTGTACGACGTGGGCATCGCCGAGCAGCACGCGGCCACCTCGGCGGCCGGGTTGGCGCTCGGTGGCCTGCACCCGGTGGTAGCGGTCTACGCCACGTTCCTCAACCGCGCCTTCGACCAGGTCCTGTTGGACGTGGCGATGCACAAGCTGCCGGTGACCTTCGTGCTGGACCGGGCGGGCATCACCGGCCCGGACGGGCCCAGCCACTACGGCATCTGGGATATGTCGGTCTTCGGGGTGGTGCCGGGGCTGCGGATCGCCGCTCCCCGCGACGCCGCCACCCTGCGCGAGGAGTTGCGCGAGGCGCTGGCCGTCGACAACGGCCCGACGGTGGTGCGGTTCCCGACCGGTGCGGTCGCCGCGGACCTGCCGGCGCTGCGCCGGGTCGGCACTGTCGACGTGCTGGCCGAGTCCGCCCGTACCGACGTGCTGCTCGTCGCCGTCGGCTCCTTCGGCCAGTTGGGCATGGAGGTGGCCGCCCGGGTCGCCGAGCAGGGCTACGGGGTCACAGTCGTCGACCCCCGCTGGGTGCGTCCGGTCCCGGCGGAACTGGTCGACCTGGCCGCCCGCCACCGGCTCGTGGTCAGCGTCGAGGACGGCGTCCGGGTCGGCGGGGTGGGCGACGCGCTCGCCCAGGCGATGCGCGACGCCGACGTCCGGGTGCCGCTCAAGGACCTGGGTGTGCCGGCCGACTGGCACCCGCACGGCACCCGCGCGCAGATCCTCGCCGACCTGGGTCTGACCGCTCAGGACGTGGCCCGCAACGTCACCGGTTGGATCTCCGGCCTGGACGCCACCCCGGACCGCCTCACCCCGAGTGACGCGGCAGCACAGAACTGACGAGAACGAACAACGGCGGGCGTCCCTCGGGACGCCCGCCGCCGCATATCCAACCCCGCCCCCGCGCGCCCTGCCCCGCCCTGCGCGCCCCGCCTTGCCCCGCGCGCCCTGCCCCGCCCTGCGCGCCCTGCCCTGCGCGCCCCGCCCTGCCTCCGCCGATCTTGCACTTTCGGTTGGCGTATTGCACCTTGCGTGTCGATTTGTCGGCACAGAAAGTGCAAGATCGTGCGGGTGGGGTGGGGCGGGCGGGGTGGGCTGCGGCGGGGCGCGGGGGGCTAGCGGGGGGAGATTGAGCGGTAGTGGGTCTTGTCGGTGTTGGCGAGGCTGTAGGTCTGGGAGCGCGACGGGGTGGGGATGACCGCCAAGCCGGGGCGCTCGACGAGCAGGGGAGTGCCCGGGGGAACGGACAGGGAGCTGTCCCGGGTGGGCCGCCAGCTCAGCACCACCAGCGGCTGACCGGGCACCGGTAGTTGGTACGCCTGCAACGGGGTGGCCCGGTCGGCGGGTGAGACGACGGGTGCGCTCCCGTCGGCCGGTCGGTAGATCACCGCCGTCATCGCGCCGGCGTCGGTGTCCCAACTGAGCTGCTGCAACTCGGCCGGTTCGCCGCCGCCGAGGGCGACTTCGCCGAGCGAGCGCACGGTGAGCTTCGCCATCGGCCAGGACGTCGGCACCGAGCGTGGGGCGTCCCGGTCCCCGATCCGCCGCGGGATGCTGCCGAAGGGGCCCCGATCGCCGGACAGCACGCAGGTGTCCAGGCCGGTGAGCGCCCGCCGGCCCGTGCCGGACTCGTCGCGGACCAACGGATAGCGCGGGTCGACGGTGCCGGTGCCCAGGTCGAGCAGCCGGTCGGCGGCCCGCCCACGGGGGAGCGACTCCGTGGTTCGCAGGGTCGCGGTCACGCCGACGGCCGTGCAGGACGGCACGTCGACAGGTGCGCTGAGACCGTCCGCGATGGTCAATGTCCGGTCCTGTGGCCCGAGGAGGCTCTGCACCCGGGCCGACACCAGGTAACGCCGACCGCCGGCCGTCTGCACCGGCAGCACGTCGGAGTAGACGAGGTAACCCGGGTCGGTGTACTCGGTGGCGCGGGTCACCGCGTACCGGTCGCCCTCGCGAGTCAGTTGCAGCAGCCAGGAGGCGCTTTCGCCGGGTACGTCGGCGGCCACCAGCGCCACCGGGGCGCCGTCGACCCGACCGGAGAAGAGGATGCCGGACGAGGGCAGGTGCACACGGTCGTCGGCCGGCGACCGCCAGCCCCGGACCGCCGTGGTGACCGCCGCCGTCGCCGTGGCGTCCCCGGAGAGGTCGCCTCGGGGCGGCCACACGGCGAGGGTGCCGTCCAGGCTGTCGTACCCGACCCGGAGGTCCTGCGGCTTCCGCTCGGCTACCGGACCGCAGGCCGTGCCGGCCAGCAGCGCGCTCAGCAGGACGGGAAGCGCCCTGCCGTACCGACGGCCTGGAGTCACCTGGCCCGCCCCCGATCGCCTCGCCGTCGCTGTCGGAAAGCGCCATAGTACGAGATGTCCGGTGCGGCACCTCAGTTGGCCGGCACCGGAACCACCACAATGGACACCACCGGGGGTTTAGGGCGTTTTGGTTGCTCCGGTAGACTCCGCCGACTGTGACGCCTGCCGAGTCCCGCGCCCTGCCCGCGCCGCACCCGGAGGCGGCAGCCGACTCCGCCGAGCTGGTGAGTTACCGCACACCGGCCGGCCTCTTCGCCGGCCCGCCCGCGCTGACCGCCCCCACCACAGCGCCGGCCGAGCCCGATGCGCCGGCCGCCCCCACCACAGCGCCTGCCGCCCCCACCACAGCGCCTGCCGCCCCCACCACAGCGCCAGCCGCCCCCACCACAGCGCCAGCCGACCCCGAAGTGCCGACCGGCCCAGAAACGCCGGCCGCGCCCGAGACGCGGGCCGAGCCCGGAGCAGCGGCCGAGAGCGCGGTGCCGACGCGGGCGCGGTGGCGCCGGTGGACTCGGCGTCGGCAGCACCTGGCTGTGGGCGGGCTGTTCCTGCTCGCCGCACTCTGGGTGACCAGCCGGATCTGGCTGGACCCGTCCGGTCGGGTGGCCTCGCTCTACACCGGTGACCCGGCGCAGGTGCAGTTCTTCCTCGCCCACTCGGTACGCGTGGTGCTGCACGGCGAGTACCCGTTCTACACCGAGCAGTTCAACTACCCGGACGGCGTCAACCTGATGGCCAACACTGCCGTGTTGGCGCTGGGCATCCCGATGGTCCCGGTGACGCTGCTCTTCGGGCCGGCGGTCTCCTTCGTGGTGCTGGTCACGCTCGGTCTCGCCGGCACCGCCATGGCCTGGTACCTGATGCTCTCCCGCCACCTGGTGCGTACCCCGCTCGCGGCGGCGGTCGGCGGCTGGTTCTGCGGGTTCTCGCCCGCGATGCTCTCGCACGCCAGTTGGCACCCGAACATCATCAGCCAGTTCCTGCTGCCGTTCATCGTGTGGCGGGTGCTGGTGCTCACCCGCTCCGGGAAACCGGTCCGGGACGGGGCCCTGCTCGCCCTGCTGGTCACCGCGCAGGCGTTCATCAACGAGGAGATCCTGCTCTTCACGGCGCTGGCCTGCGGTGTCTTCCTGTTGGCGGTGCTGGCCCAGGAGCCGGCCCGGTGGCGGGCGACGTGGCGACCCCTGGGCGTCGGCGTGGTGACCTGCGCGCTGCTGGCGGGGGCGCTGCTGGCGTACCCGCTCTACGTGCAGTTCGCCGGGCCGATGGCCTACCACGGGCTCAGCGACGCGGTGAAGGACTACGGCAACGACATCGCCGCCTTCTTCGCCCCCGGCTCGCCCACCCTCGGCGGCAACCAGCGAGCCAACATCAACCTTGCGCCGAACTACTCCGAGGAGAACGCCTTCTTCGGCTGGAGCCTGTCGATGCTGGCCATCGGCATCGTGGTCTGGCTGCGCCGGGAGTTGATCGTTCGGGCGCTCGCGGTGACCGGCGTGTTCTTCGCCGTGCTCTCCCTCGGCGAGCGGGTCTCCTGGTGGGACCGCGAGCTGATCACCGGGCCGTGGCAGTGGTTGGTCCACCTGCCGCTGCTGGACGCTGTGGTGCCGACCCGGTTCGGGCTCATCACCAGCGTGGTGATCGGCCTGCTGCTGGCGCTCGCCGTCGAGCGGGCCTGGGCGCTACGCCCGGCCGACCGTCGTACGGTCCGGGTGCTCACCGCCGCGGGCCTGGCCTTCGCGCTGCTGCCGATCGCGCCGATGCCGCTGCGGATGGTCTCCCGGCCGCCGGTGCCGGACTTCATCACGGCGGACCGGTGGCGGGCGTACGTCGGGCCGGACCAGACGCTGGTGCCGATCCCGGTGCCGAGCATGGGCAACACGCACGGCATGCGCTGGGCGGCGGCCACCAACCTCGACTTCAAGATCCCCGGCGGTTATTTCCTCGCGCCCCGCAACGGCAACACCGGTGACGCGGGCCGGTTCGGCGGTCGTCCCAGCGGGGTGGGTCAGATGCTGGAGGAGGTGGCGACCACCGGCCGTACGCCCAAGCTGGACGACCGGCAGCGTCGGCGCTTCGCCGACGAGCTGCGGCACTGGCGGGCGGCGATCCTGGTGCTGCCGGTGCGGCAGCAGAACGCCGAGCCACTGCGACGTACGGTCGAGGAGCTGGTCGGCCCGGGCCGCCAGGAGTTGGACGTCTGGGTCTGGGACGTCCGGACGCTCACCGACCGTTCGGTCTGATGACCACCGGGACGACGTCCCCGAGCATTTCGCCCCCGGCGACGGTCGGCGTGTTCCGTCCGGCCTGGCTGCGGGACGCGTTGGTGGTGGCCGGCTATCTGGGCCTCGCCGTGCTGGTGACCAGCGGGCAGTGGGGTCACCCGTGGCGGCTGTTCCACCAGGCGGGTGACCAGATTCTCTTCGAGTGGATGCTGGCCCACGCGGCGCATGCGGTGGTCGAGGGGGAGAACCCGCTCTTCAGCACCGGGTTGAACGCGCCCGACGGGGTCAACCTGATGGCGAACACCTCGGTGCTCGGCCTGGGGGTCCCGCTCACCCCGGTCACCCTGCTCTTCGGGTCGCAGGTGGCGTTCTGCGTGGCGGTCGTCTGCTGCCTCGCCGGGACCGCCG
Source organism: Micromonospora sp. NPDC048843 (assembly GCF_040649965.1). Classification (NCBI taxonomy): domain Bacteria; kingdom Bacillati; phylum Actinomycetota; class Actinomycetes; order Micromonosporales; family Micromonosporaceae; genus Micromonospora; species Micromonospora sp. NPDC048843. The sequence goes on along the minus strand of NZ_JBEZGJ010000080.1, from coordinate 11,085 downwards.
TCGCCTGGTACGTGCTGCTGCGCCGCCGGCTGGTCGGCTCCCGGGCCTCGGCAGCGGTGGGTGGGCTGATCTGTGGCTTCGCCCCGGGCATGATCGCTCAGGCGGGCGCCCACCTGCACATCGCCGCCCAGTTCCTGGTGCCCGCGATCCTCGCCCTGGTGTTCCGGCCCGACTCGGAGACGACACGACACGGCGTGTGGCGGCCCGGCGTCGCCCTGGGGCTGCTGCTCGTCTGGCAGGTCTTCATCGGCGAGGAGGTGCTTGTCTTCCTGGTGCTCGCGGCCGGCGTCTTCGCACTGGGCCACGCGCTCGCCGACCGGGTGGCCGCTCGACGGCTGGCGCCGGCCCTCTTCGGCCGACTCGCGGTGGCGGCCGGCGTGGCGGCGGTGCCGCTGGCGTACCCGCTGTGGTTCCAGTTTTACGGCCCGCAGCACTACTCCGGGATGGCGTTCGCCACGCAGGGCTTCCAACTGGACGTCGCCTCGTTCACCGCGTCGGCCAGACAGACAGTGCTGGGTGACGACTGGCTGCCGGGGCTGCTCTCGCCGAATCCGACCGAGGAGAACTCGTTCTTCGGCCCGGGCCTGCTGGTGCTCGCCGTGGTGATCGTGATCTGGCAGTGGCGACGACCGTTGGTCCGGGCACTGGCCGCCTGCGGCGTGGTCTTCGCCCTGCTCTCGCTCGGCGACGAACTGCGGGTGGACGGTGAGGCCACCGGCATTCCGGGGCCGTACCGGCTGGTCGGCGGGCTGCCATTGCTCGATCTCGCGGTGCCGGCCCGGTTCGCGCTGGTCTGCGTACCGGTGCTGGGTGTGCTGGTGGCGCTTTCAGTGGACCGGGTCCGGGCCGCGCGCGGGCCGAACGTGGCGCCGGGTCTACCGGTATGGCTGCTGTGGGCGGGCGCGGTCGCCGCCGCGTTGCTGCCCCTGATCCCGACGCCGATCCGCGTGGTGCCGGTCGCGCCGGTGCCGGCGTTTCTCGCCGCCGGTGGCTGGCGTCCGCTGGTGCCGCCCGGTCGGACGGTGGTAGCGGTGCCCCCGGTCACCGGTGCCGGGCGGAGCCCGGTGATGCTCTGGTCCGCCCGTACCGGCTTGGGGTTCGCCGCGCCGGGCGGTTACTTCATCGGCCCCAGCGGCCCGGACGACCCGGCGGCCCGCTGGGGTTCGCCGGACCGGCCCACGTCGGTACTGCTGCGGCAGGTGGCCGAGACCGGCGCGGTGCCGGTGCTCAGCGACGCCGACCGCCGCCAGGCCGTCGACGACCTGCGGCACTGGCGTGCCGCGGTGGTCGTCCTCGGGCAAGTGGAGCACGGTGACCCGGTCCGCCGAACCGTCGACGACCTGCTCGGCCCAGGCCGACCGGTCGACGGCGGATGGTTGTGGGACGTCAGGGACCGGGTCGGCTGACTAACCCACCAGGGCGCGCACGTCCCAGACCCAGACGTCGTCGACCCGCTGCGGTGGCCCGATCAGGGCGGTGACCAGCTCACGGAGCACCGCCTCGCGGGGGTGCGCTCCGAGCACCACCACCGACGCCCGCCAGAACCGCAGGTCCTCGACGGCTTGGCGGCGGTTCTCGTCGGTCAGCGTCGGAACCGTGCCGCTGTCCATTGAGGAGTAGATGAGGGAGCTGGTCGGCCGGTTCGGCGCACCGAAGACCCCCTCACCCAGCTCGTTCGGCCCGATGAAGTAGCCGCCCGGAACGGGGAACTCCTGCCCGGTCAGCGCACTCCACCGCAGCGTCGGCAGACCGTGCACGTTGCTCGGGATCGGCACCGGCACCAGGGTTCGACCCGCCGGCACGTACGGCTGCCAGCCGCCAGCGGTGATGAAGTGCGGCGGTGGGTCGATCTGCTGGGCGGGCAACGGGCGGGGGAACAGCGGCAGCACGGCGAGCGCGACCGCCGCGTACCCCACCGGGCGCAGCCACCGGCGGTGCGTGGCGGCCGGCGCGGCCGGTTCGTCGTCGGACGTCGCCGGGGTCGCCTCCGCCACCCGCTGGGCCGGCACCCGCGGCCGGTCGGCCACCGGGCGCCCCTGGCGGTGCGCGGCGTCCCAGGTCAACGCGAGCAGTACGCCCACAGCGGCGGCGACGACCAGCGTCAACCGGGTCGGCATCATCATCTCGACCAGCGGCAGGTCGTCCGACACGTACGACCACGGGCCGCGCACACCGGTCTCCACACCGTTGAAGCGCACGAACGGCCCGATCGCGGCCACGCTGAACACCACGATGAGCACCGCGGCGATCCGGGCGGGCAGCGAGCGGCGTACGAGCAGCACCAGAGCCACCACCGAGAGCAGCACCAGCGGCCAACCGAACCAGGTGTTCTGCTCGGTCAGACCGATCGTCTTCTCCACTGCCGGGTCCCCGGCCCAGGTGTCCCGGGCGAAGGTGACGAAGGCGACCAGGTCCTCGCCCCAGTTGTGGAACACGCCGCCCTGCAGACCCCGGTAGGACTGCGGGCCGTTGAACTGGAACCAGATCGGGTACGCGGTGAGCACCAGGGCCAGCCCGCCGGCGACGCCGAGCCCGGCCAGGAAGGTGCCGGCGGCGGCCCGGGTCGCTCGCGGCCGCTGCACGGCGTACGCCAGCACGATGACCAGGCAGGCCAGCGCGGTGAGCAGCAGCATCTCCTCGTTGATGAAGATCTGGTACGCCACCAGCGCACCGAGCACGAGCCCGTTGCGTCGCCACCGGCCCGGCTCACCCAGGGTCAGCACCCGCACCACGATCAGCGGGAGCAGGAAGTTGGAAACGAAGTTCGGTTGGCCGTTGGCGTGGTGGATGATTCCCGGCGCGAAGCCGAGGAACGCGCCGCCGACGAACGCTGCCGCCCGGGAGCGCACCAGGTGGCGCGAGAGCATCCAGTAGCTGGTGCCGGCGGTGGCCGCCAGCGCCGCGCCCAGGTAGATCGCGTACATCACCTGGGGGCCGAGCAGCATGGTCAGTGGGGCCAGCGGCAGGGTCACCCCGAGCAGCGAGGTGTTGGCCATCATGTTCACCCCGTCCGGGGCGTTCTGACGGGCTGTGAACAGCGGGTTCTCCAGGTGCCGCACCGAGTACTCGCCGTGCGCGAACAGCCACTCGAACCAACTGTGATCGGTGGGCAGGTGCGAGGAGACCCGGCCGTTGACGTCACCCCAGTAGTTGAGGCAGACGAAGACGCCCAGCAGCACATAGGCTCCGAGGGCCAACAGGTCGGCTCGGGCCGGACGGCGACGAGGCCGCCGTGTCGACTCGGCCTCGGCCGGGTCGGCGTCGGTAACGGGATTCAGCGAAGGGTCTACCACCGGCACAGCCACGACGCGCCATCGTACAGGCGGGGTTCCGTCACTTTTGCCGGGCCGGTGCGCCGACTGTCGGTTTGCCGGACGGTGACCCGTCGGCCAGCCTTACCTGGTGACGGAAGGACGGTCGTTGTCGATCATCGAGCTGGGCGAGATTCGCGACGAGCCCGTGTCGGCGCCTCCGGTTCGCCGCCCGCGCGCCGTCGGTCGCCCACTGCGCAGCGCGACTGTGCTGTTCCTCAGCCTGGTGGTGCTGGCCGGTGCCGCGCCGACAACACGGCGAACGGTGAGCGTGGTGCCGGCGTCGCGGACGGCCACCGCGTACCTGGCCGGGGACGGCGTCTTCGTGGTCGATCCGCCGACACCCGACGGGGACCGGTACCTGACCGCGTACGCCCGACCGGCGCCGACCGGCACTGGGGTGCGGCGGCGGTGGCAGGCGCCGCTGGCCCGCACCGGTGACTACCTCGACGTCCGGGTCGAGCAGGGGTTGGTGCTGGCGATGGCTGTCAACGCCCCCAACCGGCTGTTCCAGACCACCGCCTTCGACACAGCGACGGGCCGGCAACGCTGGCAGCATCCCGGTGCTCCACAGCCGACAACCGGCGGTGGCCTGCTGGTGACCAATGGCCGGGAGGACGGGTCGGGCGCGATGAGCGGGCTTGAGCCCGACACCGGCCTGGTGCTCTGGTCGGTGCCGATCCCGCCGGCCGCCAGCCCCACCTTCCATCACACTCCCGAGGGGCGGGTCGACCGATTCGTGCTCCTCCAGCCGACCGGCGAGGTGCAGGTGCACGACGCCGGCACCGGCCAACTGCTGCGCAGCATCGACACGCTGCCCGGCGACCGGTCGGCGTACCAGCGGGTGCAGATCGTCGACGACCTGCTGCTGCTCGTCCCGCCGGGCAGCACCCGGCTGGAGAGCTTCGGGCTGGCCGAGTTGGAGCCACGGTGGACGGCGGAGGTGACGCTGGTGTCGCATGTGCTCGAATGCGGCGGTCTGCTCTGCGCGGTACCGCAGACCGGCGGCCTCCAGGTGCTCGACCCGGCCACCGGCTCGCTGCAGTGGTCGGAACCGGGCCAGGACGTCCTGGCCGACGTCCGGTACGGTCGGCTGCTGATGGCCAGGCCCGGCCAGGGGTACGCGGTGCGGGACGCGGCCACCGGGCAGATACGGACCGAACTGGGCGCGTGGAGTCTGATGCCGGTGCTGCGACCGGACGACCCGCTGGTCGGTGTGCGGCGGGGTGACGACGGTCGGATGGTCGTCGCCGAACTGGACCTGGTGGCCGGCCGAACGCGCATCGTCGACGTGCTGCCGGGCATCGCCGGCAGTTGCCAGGCGTCCCTGCCCGTCCTGCTCTGCCAGCGCCTCGACGGCACTACCGCTCTGTGGAGGTTGACGCGGTGACCGACTCGGTGATCGACCTGGGCGAGCTGCGGGACGACAGGAACCCGGAGCCGACGCCCCGACCACCTCGCGCTCACGGTCGCCCGCTGCGCTGCGCGCTGGTCGCGGTGCTCGCGCTGGTCACGCTCGCCGCGTCCGCCGTCGTACCGCCCCGGCGGGCCCCGGTGACGCTGCCCGGCCGGCCCGGGTCCGACGTCATGATCGATGGCGACCTTCTCCTGGTCATGGAGCCGGCCAGCACCGAAGCGCGGCAGGCGCGGCTGGCCGCGTATCGGCTGCCCGGCGTCGAGCCGGTCTGGCAGGCGACGCTGCCGGCGGAGGCTCGGTACTGGGGGATGATTCCGCTGGCCGGGATGCTGCTGGCTACCGGGTACGAGATCGGCCCGGAGGGTCGGGAGACACTCACCGTCGCACTGGACCGGGCGACCGGGGCGTACCGGTGGCAGCAGCCGGGCGCCGTCTCCAAGCTGACCGACGGAAATCTGCTGCTGCGCAACGGCGGCGAGACCAAGCCGTCCAGTCTGCGCGCTGTGGATCCGTGTTGCGGCACGGTGCGCTGGGAGCTGTCCGGCCTCGGCCCCGACATGAGGGTGCGGGACACCGGGCTCGGGGTGGACCGGGTGGTGCTCAACCAATTGGACGGGCCGGTCGAGGTACGCGACGCGAACACCGGTGCCGTGCTGGCCCGCGCCGACCTGCGCCCACCCGACGGTGGTCGGATCGGACTGGACCTGACCAAGGACCTGCTGCTGTCCATCGACAGAGGCTCGGGCACTGTCACCGCGTACGAGGTGGACCAGCTCAAGCCCCGCTGGACCCGCGCCAGGGTGCACATCGACTTCGCGCTGGACTGTGGCCCCGTCCTGTGTCTGCGCACCGGCAACAACGAACTACAGGCGCTCGACCCGGCAACCGGCGAGGTGCGCTGGCGCAGCAGCCAGTGGGGGTGGGCCTGGCCGATGGACGGCCGGCTGTTGGCCAACCTCAGCGGTGTCGGTCCGTCGGAGCAGTACGTCGTGCTCGATGCGCTGACCGGCCAGCAGCTCGCCGACCTGGGCCGGTGGGAGCTGTACCAACTCGGTGTCGGCGGCCGGCTGATCGGCATACGCCGGCATCCCGACGGAGGGGTGCTCGTCGGCGAGCTGGACATCGCCGCCGGAAAGGTGCACATCCTGGACGCGCTGCCCGATGTCACAGGGGGGTGTCAGGCGATCACCGGCTACCTGGTGTGCATCGCCACCACCACCGGCTCGTACCAGCTCTGGAAACTGACCGACTGATCACCAGTTCGCCTGGGTGGGCGGCGGGGGCAGCGGCACCGACGCGGGTCGCAGCACGTACGCCACCCCGCCGCTGCCGCGTTGCCAGACCGCCTCGAACCCCTTCCGGGGCACTGTGCGGCGGACCGCGTCGTCGTCGGGTGCGTACGGGTCGTTGAGCACCGGGTCGCCATCGGCGGTGAAGCCGATCAGCACCATCAGGTGCCCTCCGGTGTCGTACCCGAGCCCCGGCACCTCGTCGGCCCGGAACGCGGCGGAGACGATCAGGGGGATGCCGGCGGCGACGAACGCCTCCGCCTCGACCAGCGACCGCAGCCGGGTGACGAACGCGTCCACCCCGTGCAGACCGGCGTACGCCGTGTTGAACGGCCAGTTGCCGGCCCCGGCGTACGCGTGGTCGTAGCAGTGCCGGGCGGCGTGCACCACCACCGGACGCGGGCCGGACGGCTCCACCCAGGCGTACCGGTCCGGCGTCGGCTCGGCGCCCCAGTAGGCGAGCACCATCGAGGTGCAGGTGGGGCTGCACCAGGAGTCCCCGCCACCACCCCACTGCGGGTACTGGCCGGCGTGCAGCCGCTGCGAGTAGCGGGGCACGTCCAGCACCCGCCCCCAGGCAGCGGACGAGGCGGGCTCCCGTGCGTACCAGTGGTCGGCTGTCGTGGGGCCGGTGGCGACCGCGCCGATGCTGCGCAGCACCGGGCCGGTCGGGCTGCCGGCGGGCCGGCACAAGGTCACCCGCGTCTGCCAACCCGTGACCGTCGCCCCGGTCACGATCAGGGTGTCGGTGTCGACCCGGGCGGCACTGTCGCGCTGTCCGGGCAGCGACGTGCGCCGTACCGTCTGGTCGTCGGCGGCCCAGCGGGCCAGCCGGTACCAGTCGGTGCTGGGCACGTCGTCGTGCCAGCCGCGCAGGTCGACCTCGATCCAGCAGTCGCCGGGGGTGTCGGCCGTCCAGGACGGCACCACCTCGGCGACGGGGAAGCCGACAGGTACCGGCGGCGACGTCCAGGTGCCCCGTTCGGCGACGCCGTCGAGGACGAGCCCTCGACCGCTGGCGAGCAGGCCGTCACCGCTACCGCTGGTCATGTCGGCCGGCAGGTGGAAACCCCGGTAGGCGATGTCCCGCCGGGTGGGTGGTGCCGCAGTGGTCATGCCAGTCCGTCCGTCGTTCGGTGCCGCCGGCCAGCATCGCGTACTCCGTGGTGGCCCGCAACGCCGGGCGGCGCGGCCGACGAGGGACGATGGTTGCCGGCCGGCACTAGGTTGTCGGTGGTCAGCAGCGAGGAGGCCGGGATGCGGGTACTGGTGGTCGAGGACGAGCGCAACCTCGCCGACGCGATCGCACGGGGGTTGCGCAAGCGGGGGATGGCGGTCGACGTGGCGTACGACGGCGACGCCGGCCACGAGGCGGCGTTCATCACCCGGTACGACGTGGTGGTGCTCGACCGCGACCTGCCGGGTGTGCACGGCGACCAGATCTGCGCCGACCTGGCGGCCTCCGGCGCGTTGACCCGGGTGCTGATGCTCACCGCCAGCGGCACTGTGGCCGACCGGGTGGAGGGGTTGCAGCTCGGCGCGGACGACTACCTGCCCAAACCGTTCGCCTTCGACGAGCTGGTCGCCCGGGTGCAGGCGCTGGGGCGGCGGGCCACCCCGGCCGCGCCGCCGGTGCTCGAACTGGCCGACCTGGTGCTCGACCCGGCCCGCCGGGTGGCCACCCGCGCCGGCATGCCGGTGGACCTGACCAACAAGGAGTTCGGGGTGCTCTGCGAACTGCTCAAGGCGCGTGGCGCGGTGGTCTCCAGCGAGGAGCTGCTGGAACGCGTCTGGGACGCGAACACCGACCCGTTCACCACCATCGTCCGGGTCACAGTGATGACGCTACGCAAGAAGCTCGGTGACCCGCCGTTGATCGAGACGGTGGTCGGGGCGGGCTATCGCACCGCCGAGGTAGGCGCATGAGCGGCCGGCTGCGACCCACCCTGCGCCTGCGGCTGACACTGCTCAACGGGGTGCTGCTGATCGGGGCCGGAGCGATCCTGGTGTTGCTGGCCTGGCTGCTGGTCCGTGACGCGTTGCGCCCCACCGACGAGTTGGTGCCCGGCACGATCGTGCTGCTCTCCGACGGCCGGCAGATGGACGCCGCCCAGTGGCAGCGGCAGTTGGTCGATGCCGCCTCCGGGGAGCTGCTGGCCAAGGGCCTGGTCGCGCTGCTGGCGATCAGCGTGGTCGGGGTGGCCGGCGCGTACGCGGTGGCCGGTCGGGCGCTGCGCCCACTGCACCAGGTCACGGCGACCGCCCAGCGGCTCGGTGAGGCGACCCTGGACCAGCGGATCGGTTACTCGGGCGCCGACGACGAGGTGGCCGAGCTGGCCAAGACGTTCGACGCCATGCTGGACCGGATCGCGTCCGCCTTCGAGGCCCAGAAGCGTTTCGTGGCGAACGCCTCGCACGAGCTGCGTACGCCGCTCGCCGTGATGCGGACGGAGATCGACGTGACGCTCAGCGACGACGACGCGGACACCGCCGAGTACCGACGGATGGCGACAGTGGTCCGCGACGCCTCCGAGCGGGCCAACGGCCTGGTGGACGCGCTGCTCGTGCTGGCCCGCAGCGAGGCGCAGACCGGGCGGCAGTTGGGCCGGCGTACCGAGTGTGACCTCGCCGCGGGCACCGCCAACGCACTGTCGGCGATGCGCCGCGAGGTGGAACGGATCGGCCTGCGGGTGCAGACGTCGCTGGAGTCCGCGCCGGTCGTCGGTGACCCAGGGCTCCTCGACCGGCTGGCCGGAAACCTGATCGAGAACGCGGTCCGCTACAACCACCTGCACGGTCGGCTCTGGGTGCGCACCGGCACCGACGGTGACCGGTCCTGGCTGGTGGTGGGGAACACCGGGTTCGAGGTGGACCAGGCCGACGTGCCGGGGCTGTTCGAGCCGTTCCGCCGTGGTGGCCGGGAACGGACCGGGGCCCGTGGCTCCGGCCTGGGGCTGTCCATCGTCCGGGCGGTGTGTGCCGCGCACGGCGGGACCGTACGGGTGGTCGCGCAGGCCGGCGGTGGCCTGGAGGTGACTGTCACCCTGCCGTCGTCGGACGCCCCGGTGGTGCCCGGAACGGTGTCCGCCGCCGGCTGATTGGGGTTGCGCGCCACGCTCGACCGGTGGCAAGATCGCCGGGTCAGCTCCGAGAGCGGAAGGGGGGTGCGTCGATGTCCATCAGTCAAGGCTCCGCACCCCGGGTCCTCGCAGGCTGACCCCCGGCGGCGGAGCGTCCCCATCCGAAGATGGCGAGACCACCGTGTATCCACGGGTCCGCAACATCAGTTTCGACTGCCACGACACGTACACCCTGGCCGGCTTCTGGTCGGCCGTGCCCGGCTACGCCCGGCTCCCGGAGGACGTTCCGGGTGACCCGGAAGCCGCCCTGCCGACCACTGTGGAGGACCAAGCATGAGTTCGACGATCCACAACATCAGCATCGACTGTCACGACACGTACGCACTCGCCGGCTTCTGGGCGCAGGTCTTCGACTGCCCCCGGCATCCCGACGACTTCCCCGGCGACCCGGAGGCGATGCTCCTGCCGCCGGGTGGCCCGGAGGTGCTCTTCATCGCGGTGCCCGAGGGCAAGACGGTGAAGAACCGACTGCACCTCGACCTGCAACCCGCTGACCGGAGCCGGGCCGAGGAGGTCGAGCGGCTGCTCGGTATCGGCGCGACGCTCGTCGCCGACCACGTCGGCCCGACCGGTGGTGGTTGGGTGGTGCTCGCCGATCCGGAGGGCAACGAGTTCTGCGTGCTCGGCAACGCGGCCGAGCGGGCGGCCGCCGCGGCGGCGCGGGCCGCGGCAGCGGCCGCCGAACCGGCCTGACCGTCGACGTACGGCACCGGGCACCGGCCACCCTCGCGTGGCCGGTGCCCGGTTCTACGCTGCCGGGGCGGCGCCGACATGCAGGTAGGGCACGAGCCAGCCGCCTCGGGTGAAGTCGTCGCTCGTGTCCTCGGTCGGCGAGCCGGGCCCCTGGCTGACGCCGTCGAGCGTGACGAACTCGGTAGGGACGATCTTCACAGCGCCCCCTGGCTCTCCGCGAGCCCGGCGAGTTGTTCGGTGACCGAGCCCCAGCCGTCGGCGAAGCCCATCTTCTCGTGGAGGTCACGAGCGGCGGGATCACCGTGACGGACGATGATCCGGTAGTCGGTGCCGTCCGGATGATCCTTCATGGTGATCTCCGCGGTCATCGGGACCGGGGTTGGGTGCGCGGGCCGCCAGGCGCTGTCGATCACATTGGTGAACACGATCCGTTCGAGATCGTCGACGACGAGGAAACACGCGTCGAGGTGCGGGACGAACTCCACCCCGTCCTCGCTCAGTCGGGTCACGAGTGCGCCACCGGGCCGGACGTCCAAGCGATCGACGCGGCACAGGGCCGGCGCCGGTATCCACCACTTCTCGAAGCGCGACGGGTCGGTCCAGGCGCTCCACACGGCGGCGAGAGGTGCGCGGATGACCCGCGCCATGGTCAGGTCCAGGTCGGGATTCATTGCTGGTTCTCCTGCTCATCGGTAACGAGGCGTTCCAGGCGGTCCGTGCGCTCTTCCCAGATCCGGCGCTGCTCCGCGAGCCAGTCGTCGACGACAGCGAGGCGCTCGCGGTTGAGTACGCAGGTGCGCACCCGGCCGGACTTGGTCGTGTGGATCAGTCCGTTCGACTCGAGCGTCTGCACGTGCTTCATGAACGACGGAAGGGTCATCGGACATTCGCGGGCGAGGTCGCCGACGCTCGTCGGACCGTGGCCGAGGCGGCGAATGACCCAGCGCCGGGTCGGGTCAGCGAGGGCGACGAACACGCCGTCGAGCTGCGCCGAATACTGTGCCATGCGGCTAAGTGTTGCGGGAGATGACACTTAGCGCAAGAGCACAGTATCGGCCCCCCCCTCGGGGGGAGTGGCTGCCGTGCCGACCGCGGCCGGTCAGCGCGCTTCAGGAGAGCAGCAGGGGGGCCCGCCCCCCCCGGGGGGGCGGGGGCCCCGGCGGGGGCGGGGGCGGAGGGCGGGGCGACCGGGCCCCCGAGCGGGGGGCGCACGGTGGAGGCCGGGGGGGGAGAGC
>NZ_JBEZGJ010000079.1:0-31782 GCF_040649965.1 Micromonospora sp. NPDC048843 | reverse complement strand
AGTCGCTCTTCCGATCTCGGGCCACCGGTGTACCCGGCCTCGGCCGGCTGAGCGGCGACGGGCAGTCGGCCCGTCGACCCGTTCAGGAGTTGGGACGCTTGCCGTGGTTCGCGGCGCTCTTCTTACGAGCCTTCTTCTTCCGGGACTTCTTCGCCATGCTGACCTCCTCGTGATGGGTCGGATCCGTCCTGCGCACGACCTCGGCGCGGATGCGGCCACCGGCGGTCCGGCGTCGGGTCCGACCCGCTGATGGTAGTGCGGTCGACACCCGCCGCCTTCCCCAGGGCGGGCCTGTCATCCCGGCTGTGCCGCTGCGCGCCCACCGCCGGTCGACGCATGATTGGATACGTCGGCAGGCACGTCGCGAAAAGGGAGGGCCTGGACATGGCCGAGGAGATCCGCGCCGAGATGGTGGCCAACGTCTGGAAGGTCGTTGCCACGGCGGGTGACACGGTGACCGAGGGCGACACCCTGGTGATCCTTGAGTCGATGAAGATGGAGATCCCGGTCGTCGCCGAGTCCGATGGTGTGCTCCAGCAGCTCGTCGTCAACGAGGGCGACGTCGTGCAGGACGGTGACCTGATCGCGGTGATCGCTTGACCGGGTTGCGGGTCCGTGCGGCCGAGTCGGCCGACTTCCCGGCGGTGGCCCGGCTGACAGTGGCCGCGTACGAGGCGGACGGCCAGCTCAAGGGCGAACACGGGTACGGCGAGGTGCTGGCCGACGTGTCGACCCGAGCCGCCAGCGGCGAGGTGCTGATCGCTGTCGACGAGGTGACCGGGGCGGTGCTCGGCTCGGTCACGTTCGTGCTGCCGGGCACCCCGTTCGCCGAGTTGGCCGGGCCGGGCGAGGCGGAGTTCCGGATGCTCGCTGTCGACCCGGGCGCTCAGGGGCGGGGTGTGGGTGCCGCACTGGTCGAGGCGTGCGTCGATCGGGCGACCGAGTTGGGTTGCACGGCGGTGGCGATCTGCGTCCGGGCCGGGATGGCCGATCCGGCGCATCGGCTCTACTCGCGGCGCGGTTTCGTCCGTTCGCCGGAGAAGGACTGGTCACCGCTGCCGGGTGTGGACCTGCTCGGCCTTCGGCTGGAGCTGACGCGCGGCTGAGCCGGCGATCGACGAGCCCGGGGCCGCCACGATCACGCCCGGTCAGGCGTTGGGCTGCGTGCCGATGGCGGCCAGCAGCTCGTCGGCGACCTCCAGGGCGAGCTTGCGGCGTTCGTCGTCGCTGATGTGCGGCGCGCGGACCGCGAACCAGCTGGTGTGCACCGCGAAGATTGACAGCGCGGCGCGCAGTTGGGCGGCGGGGGAGTCGTCGCCCCGGCAGAGGGCGTCGGCCAGCTCCAACATCCGACCGCGCATCTTCTGCCCGGAGGAGAGGCTCTTGAGTGCCGTCTGGTTCTGCTCGAAGAAGCGCATCACCGACGGCTGAGTGCCGTCGAACATCGTGTCGGCGTACCGGGAGATCAGCTCGCGCCGGGTGGCCAGGGTGGCGGGCTGGGTGGCGGCCCAGGCGATCAGCGCGTCCATCCCCTCCAGCCGGTCCTCGACGAAGCTGGCGACGATGTCGTCCTTGCTTTTGAAGTGGTAGTAGAGCGCGGCCTTGGTGACATTGAGGCGCTCGGCGATTTCCCGGAGCGAGGTCTTCTCGTACCCCTGCTCGGTGAAGAGTTCGAGCGCGACGGCCTTGATCCGTTCCCGCGTTCCGCCGCCTGTGCTCTCGCTCACGCACACCCTCCAAATGGCTTGACCGTTGCTTGTACCCAACTTACCGTGCGGCTAGTAAGGTGACTAGCCGGGCGGCAAGTAAGTACGGCAATCTTCGGGGGGAGCTTACCCATGACTCAGGCAACCCAGGCCGGCACGCGACCCAACAACATCAGGGTCGTGCTGTTCGGGCTGATGATCGCGATGATGCTCGCGATGCTCGACAATATGATCGTCAGCACCGCGTTACCGCGGATCGTCGGCGAGTTCGGCGGGCTCAACCACTTCACCTGGGTGGTTACCGCGTACGTCCTGGGCACCACCGTCTCCACCCCGATCTGGGGCAAGCTCGGTGACCTCTACGGCCGCAAGTCGGTGTTCCTGACCTCGGTCGTCGTCTTCCTGGTCGGCTCCGCCCTCTGTGGCATGGCCGGCTCCGGGATGCTCGGCGGCCCAGAGGACGGCATGGTCCAGCTCATCGCCTTCCGGGCCGTGCAGGGCCTCGGCGCCGGCGGCCTCATGGTCGGCGTGATGGCGATCATCGGTGACCTGGTCCCGCCCCGCGAGCGCGGGCGCTACCAGGGCATGATCGCCGGCATCATGGCCATCGCCATGGTCGCCGGCCCGCTGGCCGGCGGGTTCATCACCGACCACCTCTCGTGGCGCTGGGCGTTCTACGTGAACCTGCCGCTGGGCGGAATCGCGCTGCTCGTGCTGATCACCACCATGCACCTGCCGAAGTACCGCACCGAGCACCGGATCGACTGGCTCGGCGCCGGGCTGCTCTCGGTCGGCATCACAGCGATCGTGCTCATCACCACCTGGGGTGGCAACGAGTACGACTGGGTGTCACTGCCGATCCTCGGCCTGGCCGTGCTGGCTCTCCTCTCGTTGGCGGCGTTCGGCCTTGTGGAACGCCGTGTCCAGGAGCCGATCCTGCCGCTGGCGCTCTTCGCCAACCGCAACTTCGCGCTGATCTCGGTGATCGGCTTCCTGCTCGGCTTCGCGATGTTCGGCGCGATGAACTTCCTGCCGCTCTACCAGCAGACGGTGCAGGGGGCGTCGGCCACCAACAGTGGTCTGCTGCTGCTGCCGTTGATGTTCGGCATGCTTGTCGTCTCGCTGGTCATCGGCCGGGCGATCACCCGCAACGGCAGGTACCGGGCGTACCCGATCATCGGTGGCGTGACGATGACGGCGGGCATGGCGCTGCTGTCCATGCTCGACACCGACACCAGCAAGCTGATGTCCTCGCTCTACATGATCGTGCTCGGCGTCGGCATGGGCTTCCTCATGCAGACGTCGATGCTGATCGCGCAGAACAGCGTCGAGCAGAAGGACCTCGGCGCGGCCAGCGGCGCGGCCACCTTCTTCCGGTCGATCGGCGGCTCGTTCGGTATCTCGTTGTTCGGCGCGATCTTCGCCAGCCGGCTGGCCAGCTCCGAGGGCGGTCGGGCCTTCGGTGGCGAGTCCGGCGGCTCCGGGATGGACCTGGAGAAGCTCAAGGAACTGCCCGCCCAGGCGCGCGAGGCGGTGCTCGGTGGTCTGTCCGACGCCATCTCGCACGTCTTCCTCTGGGCGGTGCTGTTCACCATCGTGATCCCGGTGCTCGCCTGGTTCATCAAGGAGATCCCGCTGCGCACCGCGAACGAGGCGCCGCCGCAGGCCACCCCGGAGGAGGACGCCGAGGTCGCCCTCGGCAAGGCCCCGGTCGCCTGACCCACGAACCTCCGCGATCTTGCACTTTGTGCGCGTGCATAAGCACTGTTTCCGACAAAACGGCGACAGTAAGTGCAAGATCGCGGGGTGGTGGGAGTCAGCGGCGGAGCAGGCGTTGCCAGAGGCGGCGTAGAGGGTTGCGGGGGCGGGGAAGCCGCGGGGAGTGAGTGGCCAGCAGTTCGGTGGCCAGTGCCGCCGTCGCCGGATCCAACTGCGGGGCGGCGAGTGCCAGGTGAGCGAGCGAGGCGGCGATCGGGACCGGTCGGCTCCGCGCCACGGCAGCCGCGTCGGCCAGCCGCTCCGCCACCACCCGGGCCACGTCCGACCGCACCGTCGGATCCACCCAGGCGGCGGTGACCAGGGCGAACAGCGCCGCCTCGGTGACCCAGTCCTCGACGCCCCAGATCAGATCGAGCAGCACCCGGCGCCGGGTCGAGCCCTCCCACGGCTCGTCGGTGCGGTGGTGCAGCAGCCCCAGACAGGCCCACACCTGCACTCCACGGACCCAGACCGACGGGTCGTGGGCCGCCAGCAGCCGACCCACCGCGTTGGCCGGTGCCGCCGGCGGGTGCACCAGCAGACCGAGCAGGTCGCCCAGGTCGAGGCCGGCCAGGCCCACCGCCGCGTCGTACGCCGCTGGTGGGTGCGCCCACGCCGGGTGGGCGATCTGCCCGATCCGTTCGACAGCCGTCGCCGAGGGCGCCGCCAGCGCGGGTGTGGGGACTGCGTCCGCGTAGTGCCACAACCGCTGAGCGGTCTCCCGCCGGGGCTCGCGCGGGTCGGGCTCCAGCGTGCCGACGACCTCGATCCGCAGCCCGGGGGCGGTGGAGATCGCCGTCCCGACCGCGCTCGGCGGGGCGGCGGCGGGCAGGCGTACGGCACCGCCGAGACCAAGTTCGTCATCGGCCACCGCCTGGCGCATCGCGTCGACCAGGGGCCCACCGGCCGGGGTGAGTTGGCCGAGCCAGGGACGGCCTCGGCAGCACTGGGCCAGGTCGCCGTGCTCGTGGCTGTCGTCCGGGTGGTCCCGCACGAAGTCGGCGAGCGCGACAAGGTGGGCGAGGTCACCGTCGCGCAGGTGCCGTAGGCGGTGGGCGGTGTGCACCGCGCAGTCGAACGACGGATCGCGCGCCAGCGCCCGCTCGGTCCACTCCAACGCCTCGTCCAGCCGGCCGATCTCGGCC
Organism: Micromonospora sp. NPDC048843; assembly: GCF_040649965.1. Lineage (NCBI taxonomy): Bacteria > Bacillati > Actinomycetota > Actinomycetes > Micromonosporales > Micromonosporaceae > Micromonospora > Micromonospora sp. NPDC048843. The sequence continues at coordinate 27,173 of NZ_JBEZGJ010000079.1, read as the reverse complement.
AGGGTGCCGGCGATGTCCGCGTAGATCGCCAGGTCGTCGGGGTCCAGCTCGACGGCCCGACCGAGTGCCGCGAGGCCGTCGCGGGTCCGGCCCGAGCTGCGGTACGCGTACCCGAGCCACACCTCGCCCATCTTCGAGGGCTGTGCGCGTACCCCTCGGGTGGCCCAGCGGACCGCCAGCTCGACCTCGCCGAGGCGCCGGGCCAGCGCGGACGCCGCGCCCAGCAGCAGGCCGTGTTCGGGGTGCACCGTGGCCGCGTTGCGGGCGAGCGTGAGGTACGGGGTCAGCGGGGCCCGGCCGATCCTCGGCACCGGGTCGGGCAGTGCGGCACAGACCTGCATGAGGACGCGGGCGATGTGCTCCGGTTCCAGTCGTTCGGCCAGCTCGGGCGCGGTGACCCAGGGCACGCCGGCCCACTCGGTGCCGGGCGCGTACGACGTCGCCGCGGCCAGCAGCTCCAGCCCTTCGGCGGGGCGCCCGGCCGTGGCGAGGAGGTGGGCGCGGGCGACGACAGCACCGACGAACGTGTGGTGGTTGATCGGGAAGAGGTCGAGGCCGCCGCCGCTCGACACGGCGAGCCGGGCCAGCGTCTCGTGCACCTCCGGCAGTGTGGGGGCCCGCGCCAACGCGCCGGCGAGGTGGCCGGCGGCGTGGTGCAGGTCGCCCTCGTCGAGTGCCAGCCGGGCCAGCGCCAGCTCCTCCGTCGCGGAGAGCGCGGGATCGTCCGTTCCCTCGGGCACGTCGTCCTCTCGTGGCAGTTAGACCGGGTGTAACGGGTAAAGCGTAGTTGATGTTGAGATCAACTGGTGATCACGTGCGCAGTCCTGCTCGTTCGATTGCTGAGATACGCTTAAAAGTGCAAGACTGAGCAAGAATCGCGCGGCAACCGCGCAGGGGGAGGGGTTTCCGTGACACGTGCAGGGGCTGGAATGGCCGCCGACATCGACGAGCAGCCGGCTGGCTACGCGCGCCTACTCTCGGCTGCCAACGCCGCCGAGATCGCCCGGGTGGCGGCGGTCATCGCGGAACGTCGGCCACGGCACGTGGTCTTCACCGCGCGGGGCACCTCCGATCACGCGGCGCTCTACGGGGCCTACCTGACCGAGATCCGGCTCGGCCTGCCCGCCGGGCTCGCCTCGCCCAGCGTCGTCACCCTGTTCGGTGCCCGCCCCGACCTCTCCGACGCGCTTGTCGTCGGGGTCAGCCAGAGCGGCGGCTCGCCCGACCTGGCCGAGGTGCTGCGCGCCGCCCGGGCCTCCGGTGCGCTGACCCTCGCGGTGACAAACGCCCCCGACTCGCCGCTGGTCGACGTGGCCGAGCTGAGCGTCGACATCGCCGCCGGGCACGAGCGGGCTGTGGCTGCCACCAAGACGTACACCGCCGAGCTGCTCGCCCTGCTGATGCTGGTGGAGGGCATCCGGGCCGGCGACGGCGTGCTCCCGAAGGCCGAACGGGAGGCGCTCGACGCACTGCCCGAGCTGGCCGCCCGCACCCTGGCCGACGGCACCCCGGCCCAGCTCGCCCCGCGCTACCGGTTCGCCCGTCAGCTTGTCACCACCGGCCGGGGGTACGCCTACCCCACCGCCCGGGAGGCCGCGCTGAAGCTGATGGAAACCTCGTACCTGCCGGCGCTCGCCTTCTCCGGCGCCGACCTGCTGCACGGCCCGCTCGCGATGACCGACCCGGAGGTCCCGGTGCTCGCCGTGGTCGGCTCCGGTCCCGGCGGCCGGTCGATGGGTGAGGTGCTGCCCCGCCTCGGCGAACGCCGCGCCGACGTCGTGGTGGTCGGCTCCGCCGACGTGCCGGGCGCCACCCGGCTGGCCGTCCCCGAGGTCGACGAGCGGTACGCCCCGCTGCTGGACATCCTGCCGATGCAGCGGTTGGCGCTGGCCCTGGCGCTCACCCGAGGCGAGGACCCGGACGCGCCGCGCGGGTTGAAGAAGGTCACCGCGACGATGTGAGGCGCGGCGTGGCACCCTGGTCACCGTGTCCACGCTGCGCGACCTCGCCGAGGAGCACACCCATCTCCGTCCGGCCGACATCGACCACCTGCACCGGATCGCCGGCGACTGGCAACTGCTCTCCGATCTGTCCTTCGCCGACCTGCTGCTCTGGGTGCCGGTCGACGCCGACGGCACGTTCCTCTGCGTCGCCCAGGTGCGCCCGACCACCGCACCGACCGCCTACCAGGACGACCAGGTGGGTCGGATCGTCGGCGGGCCGGAGGTGGCCCACCTGGGAGTGGCGTACTCCCAGGGTCGGATCTGGCGCGAGGGTGACCCGGTCTGGTACGGCGACGTGCCGGCCCGGCACGAGGCGATCCCTGTTCGGCTGCGTACCGCCGAGGGGGAGGCCGGCGAGGTGATCGCCGTGGTCGGGCGGGACACCAACCTCTCCACCGCGCGTACGCCCAGCCAACTGGAGCTCAACTACCTCACCACCGCCGACGACCTGGCGCAGATGATCGCGGACGGCACCTTCCCGCCGCCGCGGCATCCGGGCGAGACCACCTCGGCGCCCCGGGTAGGCGACGGCCTGGTCCGGCTCGACGCCGGCGGCAAGGTCACCTACGCCAGCCCGAACGCCCAGTCCGCGTACCGCCGACTGGGCTACGCCTCCCACCTGGTGGGGGAGGACCTGGCCGCGTTGCACCGCCGGTTGGCCGGTGACCCGCTGGACGGCACCGAGGCCTCGAACGGCATCCTGGCCGCGCTGCGCGGTGAGGCGCCACCCCGCCGTGAGATCGACGCACGAGGCGCCACGATGCTCACCCGGGCGCTGCCGCTGATGCCGGCCGGGGTGCCGATCGGAGCGTTGGTGCTGGTCCGGGACATCACCGAGGTCCGCCGCCGGGACCGGGCACTGATCACCAAGGACGCCACCATCCGGGAGATCCACCACCGGGTGAAGAACAATCTCCAGACGGTGGCCGCGCTGCTGCGGTTGCAGGCCCGCCGGGTGGCGATGCCGGAGGCCCGGGTCGCGCTGGAGGAATCGGTCCGTCGGGTCGCCTCGATCGCCCTGGTACACGAGACGCTCTCGATGTCCAGCGACGAGGCGGTGGAGTTCGACGGCATCGTCGACCGGGTGGCCAGCGCGGCGACCGAGGTCGCGGCGACCGAGGTGAGCGTCGGCATGCGGCGGCGGGGCAGCTTTGGCGTACTGCCGGCGGAGATCGCCACCTCGCTGGTGATGGTCCTCAACGAGTTGCTGCTCAACGCCGTCGAGCACGGCTTCCCGCCGGCCGACGAGGCGGAGGAGACCCCGGCGGCCGCGGCTTCCGGCATGGTGCCGGTCGCCCCTCCCGAGATCGACCCGTCACTGCGGCCCGAGGTGGTGGTCTCCGCGCACCGCTTCCGCAAGATGCTGCACGTCTCGGTGACCGACAACGGACGCGGCCTGCCCCCGGACTTCGACGCCGAACGCGGCAGCCGGCTCGGCCTTCAGATCGTCCGAGCCCTGATCACCGGGGAGTTGCGCGGCACCATCGAACTGCGTGCCGGCGCCAACGGTGGCACCGAGGCAATGCTGGTCGTCCCGCTGGCCCGCAACACCCACGACGGCCGCTCGCAGACCTGAGCCGCCGCCCGCCGGCCTGCCCATGGACGGACCGGTCAGCGGTCGGGGCGGTTGGTCAACAGGGCGACTGTGAGGCCGGGGCGCTGCCAGACCTGGGCGACCGTGAAGTCCGTGCGTAGTGCGTCGCCCTTGGCGCCGGGCACGGCGGCCAGCGGCTCGGCGTGCCGGCCGGAGACGACGAGCCACACCCGTGTCGTACCGGCCAGGCACGGTGCTGGCTGGGGACACTCGGCGGCCCACAGGTCGCCGCGGCGGACCTCGTCCTCGGTGACCAGCACGTCTCGGGGTGGGTCGCTGATGTGGTACTCGATGCCGAGGTCGAGGAAGAGCCAACTGTGCCGGGGCGAGTAGACCACAGCGTCCCCCGGGCGTTGGCCGTCGGCGATCACCCGGGCCGCCCCCGCGTAGTCCACCGGCGCGCTGCGCGGCCACTCGTGGGTCCGTCGCAGCGCCGCCTGGTCGGGTAGCCCGAGCAGCCCGGCCAGGACCACCACGACGAGCGCGGCCGGAGCGGCCACGGCGGCCAGCGCCGCGCCCGCCAGCAGGCACGCGAAGGGCACCACGAAGACCAGGTACCGGGGCACCCACAGCGGTACGACAGTGCCGGCGGCGAAGAGCAGCAGTACGGGCAGCAGCACCGCGCCGACCGGCAGCAGAGAGCGCCGCCCGAGCCGGGCCGCGCCCAGCGCGGCGACCCCGAGCAGCAGGCCACCGACCACACTGCTCTGGGCCACGCCGCCGGGCAGCGCGGTCAGGTCGTCCAGCCGGGCCAGGTGGACCCAGTTCAACTGCCGGGACTGCTGGGTGCGGGCCTTGACCAGCAGCGGGCCGGCCAGCAACGCGACCGGCACCACGGCGACCAGCCACCGCCACACCCGCCGGTCCCGCTCGGCGTCGGGCTGGGCCGGGGTGGCGATGCCGGCCGGGGCCGGGCCGCGCCACCAGACGATGAGGACGACCAGCGCGTGGGCGGCGAGCAGTGTGAGCGCGATCAGGTGGATGAGACCGAGAGCAGCGACGGCGGCGGCGTAACCGGCCCAACGGGCCCAACTCGGTCGACGCAGCGCGACCACCAGCAGCACTGTGGCGAGCACGGCGAGCATGGTGGCCAGCGCGTAGGGGCGAGCCTCCTGCCCGTAGCGGGAGGTGCCGGGGAGCACCGCGAACAGCAGCCCGGCGAAGAGGCCGGCGCGTCGGTCGACGAGCAGCGCGCCGAGCACGGCGAGCAGCCCGGCGGCCACTGTCATCGCCAACACCGCCGGTACGCGCAGGGCGATGGTGGAGTCGCCGAAGACCCCCGTCCAGAGATGCATCAGCAGGTAGTACGGCCCGGTGGCGGCGTCGATGGTGCCGGCCAGTCGGGCCAGGTCGCCGAGCGACCGCGTGGCAGCGCTCCACGTCGCCAGTTCGTCGCGCCAGAGCTGGGCGGAGCCCAGCCCGGTCACTGTCACCGCCACTGTCAACAGCGCCGGCGCGAGCCAGACCGGCAGGCGGCGCAGGTGCTCCCACGCCGCGCCGGCCGACCTCTCGGACAATTGCCGCACGGTCCGAGCCTGCCACGACCACCCCCTCCGTGGGCGTCACCGGCGCTCTCCCCGTTATGCCCGAACTGTCCTTGGTGACCAGCTGGTCGGCTGAGCTCCGGCCCGTGATGTGGGATCCAGCACGCGGACATTGGCCGGCCCCCATGGGGTGTGGCAGCATGGGCCCATGACCGCCGCAGTCGTCCGCCGCTTCGTGGCACGTCGCCACGTCGATTACGGCCGCGTGCGCAGCGCGATCTGTCCGGCCTACTGACGACGCCCGACCATTCTGTCTCGGGCGCGCTCCGCGCCGGCTGTCTGAAGACACCGTTGTCCCGCCCGCTTCGCCGGGCCGGCCGCCGCGCCCCGCGTATCCCGAGGCACAGCAGACAACGGAGGACGCCGCGATGGCGGTCAGCAGCATCCCGGCCCGTTCCGAGGACCCGACGGCTCGCCCGACCCGAGCGCCGCGCCGGCCACGGGGTGAGGGCCAGTGGGCGCTCGGCCACCGCGAGCCGCTCAACCCCAACGAGCGGATCAAGAAGGACGACGACCCGCTCAACGTCCGGGCCCGCATCGAGACCATCTACGCGCACCGCGGCTTCGCCTCGATCGACCCACAGGATCTGCGGGGGCGGTTCCGCTGGTGGGGCCTCTACACCCAGCGCAAGGCGGGCATCGACGGCGGGCGTACCGCAGTGCTGGAGCCGCACGAGCTGGAGGACGAGTTCTTCATGCTCCGGGTCCGCATCGACGGCGGGCAGCTCAGCCTTGCCCAGCTGCGGGTGATCGCGGACATCTCCCGGGAGTTCGCGCGGGACACCGCCGACATCACCGACCGGCAGAACATCCAGTACCACTGGATCCGGGTCGAGGACATGCCGGAGATCTGGCGCCGGCTGGAGTCGGTCGGCCTTCAGACCACCGAGGCGTGCGGCGACTGCCCGCGGATCGTGCTGGGCAGCCCGGTCGCCGGGGTGGCCCGCGACGAACTGCTCGACCCGACACCGGCGATCGACGAGATCGTCTCCCGGTACGTCGGCGACAAGCAGTTCTCCAACCTGCCCCGCAAGTTCAAGACGTCGATCTCCTGGCTGGTGGACACCCCGTACGAGTCGAACGACATCGCATTGCTCGGTGTCGACCACCCGGAGCACGGGCCCGGCTTCGACGTGTGGGTCGGCGGGGGCCTCTCCACCAACCCGATGCTCGCGAAGCGGCTCGGCGTCTGGGTGCCGCTGGCCGAGGTGCCGGACGTGTGGGCCGGGGTGGTCGGGATCTTCCGCGACTACGGCTACCGCCGACTGCGCAACCGGGCCCGGTTGAAGTTCCTGGTGGCCGACTGGGGCGTGGAGCGCTTCCGCGAGGTCCTGGAGAAGGACTACCTCGGTCGTACGCTGCTCGACGGCCCGGCACCGGTCCTGCCGTCGAAGCCGGTCGACCACGTGGGCGTGCACGAGCAGGCCGACGGGCGGTACTACGTGGGCGCCGCTCCGGTGGTCGGGCGGGTCTCCGGCGCGCAGCTCAGCCAGTTGGCCGACGTGGTCGAGGCGCACGGCAGCGACCGGGTGCGGCTCACCCCGTACCAGAAGCTGCTCGTGCTCGACGTGCCGTCGGAGCGGACGGAGTCGCTGATCGACGCGCTGCGCGGAATCGGTCTGGAGGCCCGGCCGTCCGCCTGGCGGCGCGGCACGATGGCGTGCACCGGCATCGAGTACTGCAAGCTCGCCATCGTCGAGACGAAGGCCCGCGGCGAGGAGTTGGTGGCCCGGCTGGAGCAGCGGCTGCGCGACTTCGACGCGGACATCTCGATCCACATCAACGGCTGCCCGAACGCGTGCGCACGCACCCAGGTGGCCGACATCGGGCTCAAGGGGCAACTGGTGGTCGGCCCGGACGGCCGGCAGGTCGAGGGTTTCCAGGTGCACCTGGGCGGCGGGCTGGGCATGGCCCAGGGGCAGACCGCCGGTTTCGGCCGCAAGCTTCGCGGCCTGAAGACCACCGCCGACGAACTTCCGGAGTACGTGGAACGGCTGGCCCGTCGCTACCTGGCCGGTCGGAGCGAGGGCGAGACGTTCGCCAACTGGGTGATCAGAGTCGACGAGGAGGAACTGCGGTGAGCAGCGAGAACCGAGCGGCACCTCTGTACTGCCCGTACTGCGGCGAGGAGGACCTACGGCCGCACGAGGCGGGTCACGGCGCCTGGGAGTGCCACGCCTGCACCCGGGTCTTCTCGGTGAAGTTCACCGGGTTGCTGAGTCGGGCGGTGACCTCATGAGTCTCGTCTCGGCCGCGAGCCTGCGCCTGGTGGGCCCGGGCGGCTCGACGCCGGCCGACCCGGCCCGGCGCGACCCCGCCGAGCTGCGGGCCCTGGCCGAGCAGGCCGCTCGGGACCTGGAGGGCGCCCCGGCACTGGAGATCGCCCGCTGGGCGGCGCAGACCTTCGGTGACCGGTTCTGCGTCACCAGCTCGATGGCCGACGCCGTGCTGGCGCACCTGGTCTCCCGGGTGGCCCCCGGGGTGGACGTGGTCTTCCTCGACACCGGCCTGCACTTCCCGGAGACGCTGCGGGTACGCGACGAGGTCGCCCGGACGCTGCCGGTGAACGTCAGGTCGATCCGGCCCCGGCTCACAGTCGGCCAGCAGGACGGCCAGTACGGCCCTCGGCTGTTCAACAAGTCGCCGGACGACTGCTGCCAGTTGCGCAAGGTGGAGCCACTGGAGCGGGCGCTGACCGGGTACGACGCCTGGGCTGCCGGTCTGCGCCGGGACGAGTCGCCGAGCCGGGCCAACACACCTGTGGTCACCTTCGACGCGCGTCGGGGCAAGGTCAAGGTCAACCCGATCGCGGCCTGGTCGCAGAAGGATGTGGACTCCTACATCGCCCGCTTCAACGTGCCTGTCAACGAGCTGTTCAAGCAGGGTTACGGCTCGATCGGCTGCTGGCCGTGCACCCGCCGTACGAAGGCCGGCGAGGACGCGCGAGCCGGCCGGTGGGCCATGTTCGAGAAGACCGAGTGCGGGCTGCACGTCTGACCTCCCCGGCGGCGCCCCTGATCGGTCCCGGTGCGGCCGGCGGGGCGGACCCGGTGGTGCTTGTCGCGCACGGCAGCCGTGACCCACGAGCCGCCGATGCCACCCGGGCGCTGGCTCGGGCGGTGTCGGCGGCCCGGCCGGGCACACCGGTGTGGGCGAGTTGGCTGGACCACACCGCGCCGGGGCCGACCGAGGTGCTGCGCGACCTGGCCGTGGCCGGCCACCGCCGGGCTGTGCTGGTGCCTCTGCTGCTGACCGCCGCGTACCACAATCGGGTGGACATTCCGGCGGCGGTCGCCGCGGCGGCGCGGTCCGGGCCACCCCTGTCGGTACGGGTGACCGATGTGCTCGGGCCGGCGGGGGACACACCCGACCCTGGACTGCTGGCCGGGCTGTGCCGACGGCTGGGCGAGACGCGTCCCGGTCGCTTCGACGCGTTGGTGCTGGCCGCGGCGGGCACCCGGGACGCGCGGGCGCGACGATCGGTGGGCCGGGTCGCCGACGCGCTCGGCGTGGAGTTCGGGGTGCCCTGCCGGGTGGCGTACGCCTCGGCGGCTCCACCGGCGGCCGGTGTGGCGGTGTCCCGGTTGCGGGCGGCCGGCGCGCGCCGGGTCGCGGTGTCCGCGTACTTCCTGGCGCCGGGGCTGTTCCACGACGCGGTGACCGAGGCGGCCGGGGTGGCGGGTGCGGTGGCGGTAGCCGCGCCGCTTACCGACGCACCGGAGCTGGTCGAGTTGGTGCTACGTCGGGTCGACGACCGGCCCGTGCTGGCGCCTACGGGCTGACCCGTGCCGGCACTGTCTGATCCGGTGCCGTGACAGCAGAACGCCCCGGTGGGCGAACCCACCGGGGCGTACAGCTGTGTGTTGGGAATCAGGCGGAGTGAGCGCGCAACACCCGGAGACCGCCGCGCCGCTTGACGGCGCGCCGCTCCTCCTCGCTCATTCCGCCCCAGACGCCGGCGTCCTGACCTGACTCGAGTGCCCACTGCAGGCACTGGTCGGTCACGGAGCAGCGCCTGCAGACGGCCTTGGCCTGCTCGACCTGCAGGAGAGCCGGACCGGACGTCCCGATCGGGAAGAACAGCTCCGGGTCCTCGTCACGGCAGACACTATGGTGACGCCAGTCCATGGCGGCAACACTCCTCATTCTGGATGGGTGGCAACAATTGCTTGGTCGTGCTTTTCCTATATGCATCCGCGTGCCGATGGTGACAGTTAGCGTCCGTCCATTCGGCAGTGCGTGAGCAGGCAGTTAGCCCCGGGGACCTGCTGGAACAGCTCAACCTGACGAGCGTATCCAGGCAATGTCCCGGTAACTCAAGTTCGCTTGTGAATACTTTCACGAACAAACGCGATGTCAAGGGTGACGCTCGGAAAAACTCCGGGCGGTGAGCAAGCCCACAACCCATTTGTCCGGGTTCCAGTGCTTTCCTGGTTACCCGCCGTGCCACAGTCGAGGATCAATATAGTACAGTCCGCGTGACATTGCTGACATTTCCGGCACCTGCCCCTCGGTGTGGCGGCGACCAAGTCGATCGGTTGTGGCCACCGTGTCGACCAAGGGCAGTACCCGAGACCTAGCAGATTACTCTCAGTGCGGCCGGAACGGAGGTGAATCTGACTTTCTCCCGCTCGCCGAGATAGTCCCCGTCCAGCTGGAACGCCTGCGGACGGCTGGAGACCAGCGTGAACTCCGCCGTGTCATGGAGTCGTAACACCTGTCGGCCACGTGGATCCGGTTGCTGGGACAGGAACTGCGTCACTGTCCGTGTTGTGCTAGCCACCCGGAGCTGACGCAACGCCAGCACATCCAGCCCGAGATCGAACGACGCCGCCGGGTTCGGGTTGACCTCCCGGTCGCCCAGGTACGTCCACGGCGCCGTGTTCTGGATGATGACGGTCGCCAGCTCGGCCTCCGCCGGCTCGCCGGGACGCTCCAGGACGATCGCCGGGTGCCGCCGGTCCGAGGCGAAGAAGTACTGATTCATGATCGAACGCAGATAGAGCGACGGTGTGGAGACCCGCCCCTTCCGCCGGGCCTGCTCCACCCGGTGGATCACAGCGGCGTCCAGGCCGAAGCCAGCGCAGAAGGTGAAGTAGCGGTCGTCGGCGAGGCCCAGCCCCACCGTCCGGCTCCGGCCCAGCCGCAGCCCTTCCAGGATCATGCTGGTCGCCTCCGGCCACTCCCGGGGCAGACCCACAGCGCGGGCGAACACGTTTGTCGAGCCACCGGGGACGGTCGCCAGCGCGGGCAGTCGCTCGGCCATCGGCGCGTCGTCGGCGCGAGTCGGCGGCTCGGCCGTCATCAGACCGTTCACCACCTCGTTCACAGTGCCATCGCCACCCAGGGTGACGACCAGGTCGACGCCCTCGGCGGCTGCCTCCCGGGCCAGCGCCACGGCGTGTCCACGCCGACGTGTGTAGCGCACGCTGAGATCGACTTCGCTGCGCAGCGCCCGGACGAGCACGTCCCGGCTGCGTTCGCTGGTGGTGGTGGCCTTCGGATTGACCACCAGGACGGCCCGCATGGGCGGCACTGTACCTTCCGGCAGCCCGGGTATCGTGGCGCGCGTGACCATCGACTCGGACCCGATCCCCGTCACGCTCCGCTGGGCGGTCCGGCTGCTGTGGGCGGAGGCGGCCGTCGTCGGGCTGATCGCCGTCTGGCTGGTCTGGGCCGACCTCACGGCTACCCGCACCGACCTGCTGGTGGCATTGCTGGTGACAGTGTTCGCCATCGGGGCGGCCGTCGTGCTCTGGGCCCTGGGCCGCGCGCTGCTGCGCCGTCAGGCGGGCGCACGAGCCCCCGCGATAGTGCTTCAGCTGATGCTGCTGCCGATCGGGTGGTTCATGATCCAGGCCGGCCTGGGCTGGCTGGGCGTGCCGCTGATGGCCCTCGGCCTGGGCGTGGCCTGGCTGCTGATCTGCCCACCGACGACCCGGGCCCTCGGCTTCGAGTGACCGCGCCGGTGCGTCGAACCGGTCAGTAGCCGCCGGAGCGGCGGGTGAGCAGCGCGATAGTGGCCCGATTGTCGGCGGAGGTGGCGGACGCCGAGGTGGTCAGTGCGGTGAGCACCTTCCAGGCGAAGGACGACTCGGCGGGCAGGGTGGCACCGCGCACGGTCGGCACCGTCACCTCGACGGTCAGCGCGTCCTCGGTGACCGCGAAGCGGCACTCCAACTCGGCGTCGCGGGTGGCGATGGCGAGCAGCATGGCGCACGCCTCGTCGACAGCGATCCGCAGATCCTCGATCTCGTCGAGCGCGAACTGCAACCGGGCCGCGAGACCGGCGGTGGCGGTGCGGAGCACGCCGAGGTAACCGCCGTCGGCAGGCACCGTGAGGTGCACCACGTCGTCGTCGGTCGCTGGCTGGCCAGTCAGTTGAGTCACGCCTCATCCCCCCGGTCGGGGACTCTACCCGGTCAGTCGCCCATACGCGTGCCGGCGGTGGTGGCGTGCTCGGCCAGCTCGCGGAGCGCGGCGCCGCTGAGTCGGTAGGGAACCCACTCGCTCATCTGTTCGGCACCGATCGAGGCGTAGAAGCCGGCGGCCGGATTCCAGTCGATCATCCACCACTCCAGCCGCTGGTAGCCGCGTCGCACGCAGATGTCGGCCAGCGCGGCGAGCAGCAGTCGACCGGCTCCGGTGCCCCGGACGGCCGGCCGGACGTAGAGGTCCTCCAGGTGGATGCCGTGCACGCCGGCCCAGGTGGAGAAGTTGAGGAACCACAGCGCGAAGCCGACCGGCTCGTCGTGCGCGTCCACAGCGACGTGACCGAAGAGCGCCGGAGCGGTCGTACGACCGCTCCAGCTTGGCGCGTCTGACGCCACGCCGCGACCTGGAGCAGTCGTGAAGAGCGCCGAGGTCAGCTGCTCGGTGGTGAGGTGGCACTGCTCCGGGGCGCGCTCGTACTCGGCCAACTCGTGCACCATGGCGACGACGGCCGGCACGTCCTCGGGACCGAGCCCGACGCGGTCTTCGTCGGCGGTGGCGGCGTCGACGTCCTCACCGCCGTGGTTGCCCGCCAACCCGAGCGGGTGGTGCTCACACTGGCCGCACTCGACCGGGTCGCACCGGCAGTGGGTCTGCTGCGCGCCGCCGGCTACACGGTCGAGGGCAGCCAGCTCTCCGCCGCCCGCCTCGCCGACCTGCCCGGCGGGTCGATCCGCCTCGCGGCCACCAACCCGGTGGTCGTCCTCACCGGGGAGCGCCAGTGACCGACCAGAATCCGCCCGCCCGGATCGGCCTGGTGGCGGCCACCGCCGCCGGCCGCCGGCACGCCGGCACCCTGACCGCCGCCTGGCCGCACGCCCGGCTGGTCGAGGGGGAGACCGTCGCCGACGCGCTGCGGACCGCCTGGGCCGGGTGCGACGCCGTGATCGCGTTCCTGGCCACCGGGGCGGTGGTGCGGATCGTCGCGCCGCTCCTCGACGACAAGCGCACCGACCCGGCGGTGGTGGTCGTCGACGAGGCGGCCCGGCACGCCGTGGCGCTGCTCGGTGGGCACGCCGCCGGGGGCAACGCGCTCGCCGAGCAGGTCGCCGCCCTGCTGGACGCCCGACCGGTGATCACCACCGCCACCGACGCTGTCGACCTGCCGGGGCTGGACACCCTCGGCTGGCCCGTGCAGGGCGCTGTCGCCGCGCTGTCCCGGGCCATCCTGGACGGCGAGCCGGTCCGGCTGATCGCCGACGCCGACTGGCCGCTGCCCGCCCTGCCCCCGAACGTGCGCGAGGCTGACGAGGACCCGACGGACGACGGGTACCGGCTGCTGGTCACCGACCGGGTGGTGTCACCCGACGAACGGACCGCCGTGCTGCGGCCGCCGTCGCTGGTCGCCGGCGTGGGCGCGAGTCGGGGCGTACCCGCCGCCGAGGTGGCGGAGCTGCTGCACCGGGTGCTGGCCGAGGCCGGCCTCGACCCGGCGAGCCTGCGCTGCCTGGCCACCGCCGACATCAAGGCCGACGAGGCGGGCATCCGCAGCACCGTCGACGCGCTCGGCGTACCCCTGGTGACCTGGCCGGCGACGCGGCTGGCGGCGGTCGACGTGCCGCACCCCAGCGAGGTGGTCCGCGCCGCGGTCGGCACGCCGAGCGTGGCGGAGGCCGCGGCCCTGCTCGGCCCGGACGGCCGGGCCGACGACGCGACGCTGCTGGTGGGCAAGACAGCGACGGCCATGGCCACAGTGGCGGTGGCCCGGCACGCGCCACGCGGCCGGCTGGCCGTCGTCGGCCTCGGGCCGGGCGCCGCCGACCTGCGCACCCCCCGCGCGGTGGCGGAGCTACGTCGCGCCGCGGTGGTGGTCGGCCTCGACCAGTACCTGGAGCAGGTCCGCGACGTGCTCCGCCCCGGCACCCGGGTGCTCTCCAGCGGGCTGGGCGCGGAGGAGGCGCGGGCGCGCGCCGCCGTCACCGAGGCCGCCGCCGGCCGGGCGGTCGCGCTGATCGGCTCCGGCGACGCCGGGGTGTACGCGATGGCCAGCCCCGCCCTGGAGTACGCCGACGAGCGCATCGACGTGGTGGGCGTGCCCGGCGTCACCGCCGCCCTCGCCGCCGGGGCGCTGCTCGGCGCGCCGCTCGGGCACGACCACGCCTACCTGAGCCTGTCCGACCTGCACACCCCGTGGGACGTCATCGAGCGGCGGGTGACCGCCGCCGCCGAGGGCGACTTCGTGACGCTGTTCTACAACCCGCGCAGCCGGGCCCGCGACTGGCAACTCGGCAAGGCGCTCGGCATCCTCGCCGCACACCGTCCACCGGACACCCCGGTGGGCGTGGTGCGCAACGCCAGCCGCCAGGGCGAACAGGTGCACCTCGCCACGGTGGCCACGCTCGACCCGGCCATCGTCGACATGTACAGCGTCGTGGTCGTCGGCAGCAGCGACACGCGGCTGGTCGCCGGCCGGATGGTCACACCCCGGGGGTACCGGTGGCGCTCGTGACGATCGACGCCTGCCAGGGCTGCGGCGCCTGCCTGCTCACCTGCCCCACGCACGCGATCCGACCGGTCGCCGGTGGCCTCACGGTCCGCGCCGACAGGTGCACCGGCTGCCTGGAGTGCCTGGAGATCTGCCCGGTCGACGCGATCCGCGTCGTCGAGCCCGACCCCTGTGAAGGAGCCCGATGAGCCGGGTAGTGCACCCCATCGAGGCCGAGTCGTACCGCATCCTGCGCGAGCGCGTCGACCTGTCGCACCTGCCGCCGCTGAGCCGCGCGGTGACCGAGCGGGTGGTGCACGCCAGCGCCGACCTCGCGTACGTCGACGAGCTGGTCTGCGACGAGGCCGCCCTGGAGTCGGGGCTGGCGGCGCTGCGCGCCGGGGCGCCAGTGGTCACCGACGTGGCCATGGTCGCCGCCGGGATCACCCGCGCCGGCCTGGAGCTGGTCTGCCCGGTCGCCGAGCCGGCCGCCGCCGCGCTGGGCCGCTCGGCCGGGATCACCCGCTCGGCGGCGGCCGTCCGGATCGCACTGGAGCGGGTCGGGGCCGGAGCGGTCTGGGTGGTCGGCTGCGCGCCCACCGCGCTTGTCGAACTGCTCACAGTGGACGCCGCACCGGCGCTCGTCGTCGGCCTGCCGGTCGGCTTCGTGGGCGCCGCCGAGTCGAAGGCGGCGCTGCGGGCCAGCGGCCTGCCCGCCGTGTCCAACGTGGGGGAGAAGGGTGGCTCGGCGGTCGCCGCGGCCGCCCTCAACGCCCTGCTCTACGCCGAGGAGAAGTCATGACCGGGTTGGTCATCGTCGGGCACGGCACGCGCAGCGCGGCCGGGGTCGAGCAGTTCGCCGCTCTCGTCGAGCGGGTCCGCGATCGCGGCGACATCGGCGACGTCGAGGGCGGCTTCATCGAGCTGTCCCGCCCACCGCTGACCGACGCGGTCGGCGCGCTCGTCGCCCGTGGGCACCGGGCGCTGGTGGCGCTGCCGCTGGTGCTCACCGGCGCCGGTCACGGCAAGGGCGACATCCCCGCCGCGATGGCCCGGGAGCAGCAGCGCCATCCCGGGCTGAGCTACCGCTACGGCCGCCCGCTCGGCCCCCACCCGCTGCTGCATGAGGCCCTCGAACAGCGCATCGACGCCGCACTGGCCGGCGCCGACCGGGCCGACACGCTGGCCGGCGCCGGCCGGGCCGACACGGAGCTGTCCGGCGCCGACCGGGCCGACACGTGGGTGGCGTTGATCGGTCGGGGGTCCACCGACCCGGACGCCAACGCCGAGGTCGCCAAGGTCGCCCGGCTGCTCTGGGAGGGACGCGGCTACGCGGGTGTGGAGCCGGGGTTCATCTCCCTGGCGCAGCCGTCGGTGCCGGCCGTGCTGGAGCGCCTGCGCCGCCTCGGCGCGCGGCGGATCGTGGTGGCGCCGTACTTCCTGTTCGCCGGGGTGCTGCCGGACCGGATCGTCGCCCAGTCGGCGGAGTTCGCCGCCGCCCACCCCGACCTGGATGTCCGCGTCGCCGAGGTGATCGGCGACTGTGACGCCCTCGCCGACCTCGTCCTGGAGCGGTACGCCGAGGCGCTGGGCGGTGACATCCGGATGAACTGCGACACCTGCGCGTACCGGGTCTTGATGCCCGGCTTCGCGGACAAGGTGGGTCGCCCGCAGCGCCCGCACGACCACCCCGACGACCCGGTCGGCCACCACCATCACGGGCACGACCACCACGACCACGGGCACGCACACCATGGGCACGACCACGGCTCGGTCGCCGTGGTCGGCGGCGGGCCGGGGCCCGACGACCTGATCACGGTACGGGGAAAGGCGC
Source organism: Micromonospora sp. NPDC048843 (assembly GCF_040649965.1). Lineage (NCBI taxonomy): Bacteria > Bacillati > Actinomycetota > Actinomycetes > Micromonosporales > Micromonosporaceae > Micromonospora > Micromonospora sp. NPDC048843. The sequence goes on along the minus strand of NZ_JBEZGJ010000079.1, from coordinate 11,281 downwards.
TGCTCGACGCGGCGGACGTCGTGGTGGTGGACCGCCTCGCCCCGCAGGGGCTGCTCGCCGGGCTGCGTCCCGACGTGCTGGTTGTCGACGCCGCGAAGGTGCCCCGTGGTCCGTCGATGGCCCAGGAGGCGATCAACGAGGCACTGGTGTCGCACGCCCGCGCCGGTCGCCGGGTGGTCCGGCTCAAGGGTGGTGACCCGTACGTCTTCGGGCGCGGCCACGAGGAGGTGCAGGCCTGCGTGGCGGCTGGCGTGCCGGTGACTGTGGTGCCGGGGGTGAGCAGCGCGCTCGCCGCACCGGCCCTCGCCGGCGTGCCGGTGACGCACCGGGGCGTGGCGCACGACGTCACAGTCGTGTCGGGGCACCTGCCGCCCGGGCACCCCGACTCGCTCGTCGACTGGGCGGCGCTGGCCCGGGCCCGGGGCACCGTCGTGCTGCTGATGGCAGTCGACACCATCGCCAAGATCGCGACCGTGCTGATCGAGCACGGTCGTGCCCCGGAGACCCCGGTGCTGGCTGTGCAGGACGCCGGGCTGCCCGACCAGCGATCGGTCCCCGCCCGGTTGGACGAGATCGGCGCCGTCGCCACCCGGGAGGGCGTCGGCCCACCCGCCGTCTTCGTCCTTGGCCCGGTGGTGGCTCTCGCCACCACCGGGCCGACCGGGTGACGACTACTCGCTGCGGGCGGTCTCCGGGCCGGTGATGCGTTCCAGTAGCGGCAGGGTGGAGGCGATGACGCCGAGGCAGGCTGCCAACCCGACCACGACGATCACGTAGAAGCCCGGCTCCGGCGCGACGAGGGTGTAGTCCATCTGCGCCCTGAGGAACAGATGGGCGGCGAGGAGGCCCATGCCGATGGCGACGGCGGCGACGGCGAGCATCGGCACGGCGCTCTCCAACGCCACCACCCGACGCAGAATCCGCACCGGAGCGCCGCTGAGGCGCAGCAGGCTGAACGGACGTCGGCGTTCGGTGAGACCGCCGATGACGCTGACCGCGAGGCTGCACCCACCGAGCGCGAGGCTGGCGATGATGACGACGTTGGCCAGTTGCTCCCAGCCCCGCAGCGTGTTCGCGAAGTCCGACTCGAAGTCACCGGGCACGTTCGGCCCCACCCAGAAGGTGGGGAAGGCAACCTCCAGCACGGTGCGGGTGCCCTCGACGGCGGCTGCGGAGCCGTCCGTGCCGACGACCATCGCCCCGACCGGTAGCCGTTGGAGTTCGTCGAGGGTGAGCGACGCGGCGGGCCAGACCGTCGCGGGCGATGCCGACTCCCGCCAGCGGCTGAGGCCGAACGGCACCTCGATGACGCTCGCGCCGTCCGCGCACCGGCCGTACGCGCTCGGCAGGTCGGTGCACGCGATCACCCCGACCTCGCCGGAGTCGGTCACCACCGGGTTCTCGCGGATGGCGGTCGCGGAGCGCACCCCGCTGATCGCCCGCAGCTCGGCGAAGAGCGTGTCGGGCACCGACGATGTCTGCTCGTCGAAGACGGTGGTCACAGTGCCCGCGTCGGTCGAGCCGGTGGGTGACGGGCCGCGGTTGGCGACGATCGTGGTGATCACTCCGACGGACACGCTCGTGACGAAGAGCGCCAGCATGATGCCGCTGATCGCCCGGAAGCCGGCCTTCGGGTTGTCGGCGAGGCGTCGCGCGGCGATGAGCGTGGCCGGGCGGTTGGCATACCGGGCCATCACCCGGGCGCCGACCATCGTCAACCACGGGCCGGCGAAGACCAGGCCGGCCATGATGAGCAGCAGCCCGGGCAGGAACACAGCGGCCTGACCGTCGGACGTCTCGGGCCGGAAGCCGATGGCGAAGACCAGCACGGCGACGCCGAGCACCATCGGGATCAGCCGGTACGCGCGCGGAGCCTTGGGAGTCACCCGCCGGGTGACGCCCAGCGGTGAGATCCGGACCCGGCGCAGCGAGACCTGGGCCGCCAGCGCCGCGCCGGCCGGGACACCGAGCGCCACCAGCAGGACGTCCAGCACGCCCAGGGACATGTCGCTGGGGAAGAACGGCATGCCGGTGAACGGGATGGCCGCGAGCGGGTCGCGGAAGGCGTAGAACAGGCCGAAGCCGACGGTGGTGCCGGCGACGGCGGCGGCTGCCGCCTCCACGGCGGCGACCATCGAGATCTGCCGGGGCGTCGCGCCGACCAGGCGCATCGCGGCGAAGCGCTGCTCCCGGCGGGCGGCGCTGAGCCGGGTGGCGGTGCCGATGAAGATCAGCACCGGAAACAGCAAACCGCCGGCGATCACGCCCAGGATCAGGTTCACAGTGGCCTCGGGGAGGGCGGGGGTCTCGCCGACGCTGGTGACCTTCTGCGCGTTGGGCAGTTTGGCGACCTGGTCGGGGGCGCCGCCGGCGATGACGAGCAGGGTGTCCGGCGAGGTCAGCGCGGCCGGACCAACGGTGCCCAGGTCACGCCCCGGGTAGCGGTCCGCCAGCTGGTCGGTCGGGTGGGCGGCCAGCAGTTCGCGAAACGCGGGCGAGGCGTAGTACTCGCCGGGGCCCGGGGTGGTCGGGATGCCGACCGGGGTGGGCGCTGTCGAGCCGGTCGCGGCGACGTCGATCCGAATGATCTGCTCACCGTGGAAGAAGTCCTGCCGGTTCGACCACCACAGCGGGTCGGCGTCGCCGGCCGAGGCGCTGGGATACATCGACGCGTATCGGGTGAGCTGGGCGTTTACCGCGTTGACCCCGGCGAAGGTGGTCAGCAGCAGCCCGCTGCCGACTGCGACGGCGGCGGCGATGACGACAAGGCGGGTCAGCGCCTCACGGCCGCCGGCCACGGCGAGGCGGAGCCCGAAGCGGATCACGAGGCGATCCGGTCCGGCGCGTTCACGCGCCCGTCGCGGACCATGACCTCGCGGTCGGCGTACGCCGCGATCCTCGGCTCGTGGGTGACCAGGATGACAGTGGTGCCCTGCTCGCGGGCGGCGCCGACCAGCAGGTCCATCACCTGCTCGCCGGTGAGCGAGTCGAGCGCGCCGGTCGGCTCGTCGGCGAAGAGCACCTGCGGCTCGGCGACCAGGCCGCGAGCCAGGGCGACCCGTTGCGCCTGCCCGCCGGAGAGCTCACCCGAACGCCGCTGCTCCAGGCCGTCCAACCCGAGGCGCGCGAACCAGGCCCGCGCCCGGGGCAGAGCCTGCTTGCGGTGTACGCCGCTGAGCAGCAGCGGCAGCGCGACGTTCTCCACAGCGGTCAGCTCGGGGACGAGTTGACCGAACTGGAACACGAAACCGAACCGGTCCCGGCGCAGGCTGCTGCGTTCGGTCTCGGTCATGGCGTGCACGCGGGCCCCGTCGAAGAGGATCTCGCCGGAGTCGGGCACCAGGATGCCGGCCAGGCAGTGCAGCAGGGTGGACTTGCCCGAGCCGCTGGGGCCCATGACGGCGAGGATCTCGCCCGCCTCCACGGCGACGCTGGCGCCGCGCAGGGCGGGGGTCTGACCGAAGGAGAACTCGACGTCGCGCGCTTCGATCACGGCGTTCACTGCCGTACCTCTTTCCGCAGGGCGTCCAGGCGGGCGCCGGTCATCTCGATCCATCGGAGGTCGGCCTCGAGGTGGTAGAGGCCGTGGTCGGCGAGCAGCGCGTCGACCAGGCTGCCGGCGCGCTTGATCTCGGTCAGCTCACGCATCCGGTGCAGGTGCGCGCTGCGCTGGGTGTCGAGGTATTCGTCGGCGGGACGGTCGAGCATCAGCGCGAGCACGACCTTGGCGAAGAGCACCGTCTGCAGGTGCGGTTCCGGGTCGACCGGTTGGGTCAGCCACTGCTCGACCTCGGTCGCGCCGACGTCGGTGATGATGTAGCGCTTGCGGTCCGGGCCGGAGCCCGGGGCGACGTCGCTGATCACCACCTTGCCGTCGCGGGCCAGCCGGCTGAGGGTGGAGTAGACCTGGCCGAACGGCAGTGGCTTGCCGCGGCCGAAGAAGGCGTCGTAGTCGCGCTTCAGGTCGTAACCGTGGCTGGGCTCGCGTTCGAGGAGTCCGAGGAGGGTCAGTGGCACGCTCATGCCAGCAGACTACACCGAGGGTATACCCCGCGTATATACCCTCGGTGTGTGGTGGATCGGCAGTGGTTCAGGCGTTGCTGGGGATGAAGTCGGGCGCGGCGCGGCTGGTGTGCGGTCAGCCGGTCAGGGCGCGGGCCACCGCGTAGCCGGCGGTGGCCGCGGCGAGCCCGGCGGCCACGCTGCCGAGCACGTTGGCCAGCGCGAGGAGTCGATGACCGTCAGTGGCCAGCCGCAGCGTCTCGTAGCTGAAGGTGGAGTAGGTGGTCAGCGCGCCACAGAACCCGGTGCCGAGCAACGCGCTGACCGCAGGGCCGGCCGGCCACCCGACCAGGACGCCCAGCAGCAGCGACCCGGCCACGTTGACGAGCAGCGTGCCCCAGGGGAACGCGGAGCCGTGCCGGGACTGCACGGCCCGGTCGGTGAGGTAGCGCAACGGCGCGCCGACGGCCGCGCCCAGGGCGATGAGCAGCGCGGTCATCGGGTCACCCGACGCAGCAGCCCGGCGGTGACGGCGTCGCCCAGGGCGACCGCGACGAGCGCCCCGAGCACCGTCGCGGCGAGGTACACCAGCGCCGTGCCCGGTGCGCCCACGACGATCGCCTGCTGAACATCGACCGCGTAGGTGGAGAAGGTGGTGAACCCGCCGAGCACCCCGACCCCGAGGAACGGGCGAGCCAGCGGAGGTCCACCGTCGAGGTGCCCGAGCACCGCCATCAGCACGCCGATCAGCAGGCAGCCGGACGTGTTGATGGTGAACGTGGCCCAACCGAAGCCGGCCGGTGGATGCGGAACGGCGTGTTGCAGGCCGGCCCGGGCCAGCGCGCCGAGCACCCCGCCGGCCGCGATGGCGGCGAGGACCGTCGCGGGGCGCGCGGTCAGTTCGCGGCGGTCGGCGGGGACGCGCAGGTCGACGTCGGGGTCGGTACGCGGCTCGAACGACTCTGGCACGGCTCCCCAGCGTAGTGCCGGCGGGGGCGGCGTCAGCGCAGTGCCGCCACAGCGGCGTCAGCGCAGTGTCGGCGAGGGTCGCGTCAGCGCACCGCCGCGACGGCGGCGTCCGGGCCGCCTCTCCAGACCGTGCCGACCTCGCTGAAGCCCGCCGCGGTGAGCGCGGCCAGGTGCCAGGAGACCGGCGGGTTCCATTCGGGGCTGTGCCCGGTCGGGTAGATGGCGTGTCGCTGAGCGACCAGCGGGGCGAGCGCCGGGTCGGCGCCGGCCCGCTCCCACCAGTCCGACCAGGACAGCACCGCGCCGGCGGCGTACCGGGCGTTGCGCCGGTCCCGGGCCCGGTCCATCAGCCGCTTGGTCAGCTCCGGCACTGTGTCGTCGGGCATGTGATCGGCGTTGACGAAGACGCCGCCCGGTCGCAGCACGTCACGCAGTTCGGCGTAGAGCTGCCCGAGCCGGTCGGCCGGCAACCAGTGCAGGGCGGTGGCGGTGAGCACGGCGTCGTACTCCTGGTGTGGCAGCGTGGAGCGCCACTCGGGGGTGCCGAGGTCGGCCGTGATGATGGTGGCCCGGTCGGCCAGCGAGGCGTCGGCGATGGCGAGCAGCGCCGGGTCGAGGTCGACAAGTGTCGTCTCGGCGGTGGGGAAGCGCGCCAGCGTACGCAGCGAGATGGTGCCGGTGCCGCCGGCCAGGTCGAGCACGCGCGGCGGCCGGCCGTCGAGGACCGCGTCGACGGTGTCGAGCATGGCGGTGAATCGGTGTTCCCGGTCCGGGAGGTAGGCCTCCTGCTGACGGTCCCAGCTCTCCTGCCAGGCCCAGGGATCCACAATGTAAGGACTCATAGCGATCAGGCTAGTTACGGCACGAGCGTGTTGTCCAGACCTTGTTGCACATCTTTTGCAATTGCGAGAAGATGGCAGGGCGATGATCAGAGTGACGCCGGGCCGGGCATCCGCCCGGCCCGGCGTCCCCCTTCCGACGACGTCAGACCGGGGCGTCCACCAGGCTCGCGTCGGCCCGAGCCGGCTCGTCGCGGCGGGCCAGCCGCAGCGCGCCGAGGAGTACGCCCAGACCGATGAGGGTGAGTGCGGCGCCGGCCCAGATCGGCGAGGTGTAGCCGAGTCCGGCGGCGATCGTCACCCCGCCGATCCACGCGCCCAACGCGTTGCCGAGGTTGAACGCGGCGATGTTCGCCCCGGACGCCAGGGTCGGCGCCTGGTGCGCGTACCGCATGATCCGCATTTGCAGCGGCGGCACCGTCGCGAAGCCGAACCCGCCCATCAGCACCAGCGCGACGATGGTCAGCACCGGATTCGTGGCGGTCAGCGCGAAGCCGACGAGCACCACTGTGAGCACCGCCAGGACGGTGACCAGCGTGCGCGACAGTGACCTGTCCGCCGCCCGGCCGCCGAGCAGGTTGCCCGCGAAGAGCCCCACGCCGAAGAGGACGAGCAGCCACGGCACGGTGCTGGTGGCGAAGCCGCTGACCTCGGTCAACGTGTAGGCGATGTAGGTGAACGCGCCGAACATCCCACCGAAGCCCAGGACGGTGATCACCAGGGAGAGCCAGACCTGCGGGTGTGTGAAGGCCCGCAACTCGCCGCGCAGCCCTCCGGCCGGGCGGTCGGCGTTGGCGGTGTCGGCAGCCGGGATCAGCAGGGCCAACCCGATCAGGGCGACCACCCCGATGGCGGTGATCGCCCAGAACGTCGACCGCCAGCCGAAGTGCTGCCCGAGGAAGGTGCCGAACGGCACACCGAGCACGTTGGCGATGGTCAGGCCGGCGAACATCATGGCGATGGCGCCCGCCCGGCGGGCCGGTGCGACCAGGCCGGCGGCGACCACGGCGCCGATGCCGAAGAACGCGCCGTGGCAGAGCGCGGCGACGATCCGACCGGCCATCATCACGGCGTAGTCGCCGGCGACGGCGGAGAGCAGGTTGCCGATGATGAACAGCACCATCAGGCCGAGCAGCACGGGTTTGCGCGGCAGGCGGGTGACCGCCGCGGTGAGAGCGACGCCGCCGACGGCCACGCTGAGCGCGTAGCCGGAGATCAACCAGCCGGCCACCGGCTCGGTGACCGCGAAGTCGGCGGCCACCTCGGGCAGCAGCCCCATGATCACGAACTCGGTGAGTCCGATGCCGAAGGCGCCGATTGCCAGCGCGATCAGGCCGGGCGGCAGGGACTTGTGGCGTACGGACATGGTCTTCCCATCGGGAGGGGTCAGATATGCGGCGCGTGCAACTACGCGCGCTGGCAACGAAATACTTGCACGCGCTTTATATCGGCGCAAGCGTGGTAACCTGGGGTCCGTTCAGATCACACCGAGGAGGCCGGCATGGGCATCGCCGACGACGCGGTCGAGATCCGCGCGCAGGGCTGGCGCACCCTCGCCGCCCTGCACGGGCTGATCGAGACGTCCCTGGAGCGGGCCCTACAGGCCGGTCACGATCTCTCCGTCGTCGAATACACGGTGCTCGACGCCCTCTCGCGCCAGGACGGCTGGCACATGCGGATGAGCCAGCTCGCCCGCGCCGCCGCGCTCTCCGGCAGCGCCACCACCCGACTGGTCACCCGCCTCGAACAGCGGGGGCTGCTCACCCGCATCCTCTGCGCCGACGACCGGCGCGGCATCTACACCGAGCTGACCCCGGCCGGCTCCGAGCTGCTCGCCCAGACCCGACCCACCCACGACCGGGTGCTCACCGACGCGCTCGCCCAGGCGGAGGCCACCCCCGAGCTGGCGCCGCTGGTCGACGCCCTGCACCGGCTGCCGGCCACCCGCTGACCGCCCCGCCGGCCCCGGCGACAGCGGGCGTACGGTACCCGCAGCCCCACCGGGACCGCCGCGCCAAGGAGGCAGCCGATGCAGGACCGCACCCCTCGTCCCGAGGAGCTGGAGCCGATCGAGCGCGCCAGCCTCGACGAGCTGCGCGCCCTGCAACGCGACCGACTGCGCTGGTCGTTGCGGCACGCGTACGACAACGTGCCGCACTACCGGCGGGCGTTCGACGCGGCCGGCGTGCACCCCGACGACTGCCGGGATCTCGACGACCTGGCACGCTTCCCGTTCACCGGCAAGGCGGAGCTGCGGGAGAACTACCCGTTCGGCATGTTCGCCGTACCCCGGGAGCGGGTGGCCCGCCTGCACGCCTCCTCCGGCACCACCGGCCGGCCGACTGTGGTCGGCTACACCCGCGACGACCTGCGCACCTGGGCGCGGCTGATGGCCCGCTCGATCCGCGCCTCCGGCGGCCGCCCCGGCGACCGGGTGCACGTCGCGTACGGCTACGGGCTCTTCACCGGCGGCCTCGGCGCGCACTACGGGGCCGAGGAGCTGGGCTGCACCGTCATCCCGGTCTCCGGAGGCATGACCGAGCGTCAGGTCATGCTGATCCGCGACTTCGAGCCCGAGGTCATCATGGTCACGCCCAGCTACCTGCTGGCCATCGTCGACGAGATGCGCCGCCAGGGCATCGACCCGCGGGCCACCTCACTGCAGGTGGGCATCTTCGGCGCCGAGCCGTGGACCGAGGACATGCGCCGAGAGATCGAGCAGCAGTTGGACATCCACGCCGTCGACATCTACGGGCTCTCCGAGGTGATGGGCCCCGGCGTGGCGACCGAGTGCGTCGAGACCAAGGACGGGCTGCACCTTTGGGAGGACCACTTCTACCCGGAGATCATCGACCCGGTCACCGGGGCGGTGCTGCCCGACGGCGAGCGGGGTGAGCTGGTGTTGACCTCCCTGACCAAGGAGGCGATGCCGGTGGTGCGCTACCGCACCCGCGACCTGACCCGGCTGCTGCCCGGCACCGCCCGGCCGATGCGCCGGATCGAGAAGATCACCGGCCGCACCGACGACATGATGATCCTGCGTGGGGTGAACATCTTCCCCACCCAGATCGAGGAGCTGATCCTGCGCACCCCGCAGCTCTCGCCGCACTTCCAGTGCGTCCTCGATCGGCACGGCCGGCTGGACTTCCTGACGGTGCGGGTGGAGCGGCGAGCCGACATCGACGTGGACGCCGCCGAGCGGGCCGGCGACGCGCTGGTCCAGTTGGTCAAGAACACCATCGGGGTGAGCGTGGCGGTCGACGTCCTCGCCCCGGACACCGTGGAACGGTCGATGGGCAAGATGCGCCGCATCGTCGACCAGCGACCGTCCGCCTGACCGCTGCCCGACGTACCCACGTCCCCTACCCTCGGCTGGTGGACACCATGACGTACGGGCGCCTGGGCCGCTCCGGTCTGCTGGTCAGCCGGATCGGCCTCGGCACCATGAACGTCGGGTACACGGTGGACGAGGCGACCAGTTTCGCTGTCATGGACGCCGCCGTCGACGCCGGCATCAACATCTTCGACACCGCCGACGTCTACGGCGGGCCACAGTCTCCGGGGATGCGGAAGGGCTATGGCATCGCGGAGGAGACCGTCGGCCGGTGGCTACGGCGCAGTGGGCACCGTGACGACATCGTCCTGGCCACGAAGGTGTACCAGCCGATGGGGCTCGGCCCGAACGACCGCCGGTTGTCCGCCTACCACATCCGCCGCGCGTGCGAGGCCAGCCTGCGGCGACTCCAGACCGACCACATCGACCTGTACCAGATGCACCACGTGGACCGGGCCACGCCGTGGGAGGAGATCTGGCAGGCGATGGAGCAGCTCGTCCGCGAAGGCAAGATCACCTATGTCGGCAGCAGCAACTTCGCCGGCTGGGACGTGGCACTCGCCCAGGCCGCCGCCTCGGCACGCCACTTTCTCGGCCTGACCAGCGAGCAGAGCCTCTACAACCTTGCCGTGCGCGCCGTCGAACAGGAACTCGTCCCCGCCCTGCGTCACCTCGGCGTCGGACTGATTCCCTACAGCCCTCTGCACGCTGGCCTGCTCGCTGGCGCGCTCGACGCCGTTGACCACTGCCGCACCACCGACCCCTCGACGCGGCAACGCGTCGAGGCGCACCGCGACCAGCTCACGGCCTACGAGGGGCTGTGCCGGGAGTTTGGCGCACAGCCGGCGGCCGTGGCCGTGGCCTGGCTGCTGCGCAACCCGGTCGTCTGCACCACCATCGTCGGCGCGACGTCGGTCGACGAGCTGCGACTCGACCTCGATGCCCTGTCCGTGCGGCTCGACGACGAGGTCATGGAGCGACTCGACCAGATCTGGCCCGGGCCGGGAGAAGCCCCGCAGTCCTACGCCTGGTGAGCTGACGACCGGTAGGTGACGCCGAAGGGCAGCGAGCAGGCCCCCCAGGTGTGGCAGTGGTCGACATAGGATCGGGTCCATGCGCGTGCTGGTGGTCTCCGCCCCGCTCGTCGGGCACGTCTTCCCGCTGGTGCCGCTCGCTGTCGCGCTCCGCGACGCCGGCCACGACGTGCTGGTGGCCACCGGCGGTGGTGCCCTGGCCGCCGCCGATGCCGGTCTGCCGGTGCACGACATCGCGCCGGGCTTCGAGTTCGGCCGGATCGCGCTGCGGGTCTTTCCCCGCCATCCGTTGATCGCGCGGGCGGAGATGGCCGGCACCGCCGGCACCCGGGGCGCCGGCCTGCTGTTCGGCGCGCTCAACGACCAGCTCACCGATCCGGTGGTCGCGCTGGCCACCCAGTGGCGGCCGGATCTGGTGCTGTACGAACCGTTCGCGGTCGCCGGTGCGGTGGCCGCCGCGCGCCTCGACGTGCCGGCCGTACGTCAGGAGAACGCCCTCTTCGACGGCCGGGACCTGGTCCGCGCCACCGTCGCCCGACTCGGCGCGGCGCTGCGCCGGCACGGCCTCACCGAGCTGCCCGCGCCGGCCGCCGCCCTCGCCGTGGCCCCACCCAGCGTCGCCAACCAGGGCGGCTGGCCGATGCGCTACATGTCCTATGTCGGCGGTGGCGAGCTGCCGGCCTGGCTGCGCGAGCCGGGTGAGCGCCCCCGGATCCTGGTCACCCGCAGCACCCTCACCGGCCCCGGCGACAGGGGGCCGATGCCCGCCGTGGTGGCCGCCGCCGCCCAGGTGGACGCCGAGATCGTGCTGGTTCGCCCCGACAAGCGGTCGGCCCGTTCGGTGCCCGGCAACGTGCGGGTGGTCGACTGGATCCCGCTCGACGAGGCGTTGCCGGCGAGCGCGGCGCTGGTGCACCACGGTGGTGCGGGCAGTGCCTTCGGCGCCCTCGCCGCAGGCCGGCCCCAGCTGGCCACCACGGGTCCCGGGGACCGGCGGCACAACGCCGAGCTGGCGGGTGGCCGCGCCCGCCGCTGCACCGCATGCCGATCAAGCTGAACTACGCCACGGCGCTCTTCAAGCGCGACGAGTTGGTCAGCGACGC
>NZ_JBEZGJ010000078.1:0-31844 GCF_040649965.1 Micromonospora sp. NPDC048843 | reverse complement strand
GCTCGGACGCGCTGCGGATGCTGCGCGGCATCACCGACGTTCCGATCATCATCGCCACCGCCCGCGACGACGAGCAGTCGGTGGTCAAGCTGCTGCGCGCCGGCGCCGACGACTACATGGTCAAGCCGTTCACCGGGGCACACCTGGACGCCCGGATCACCACAGTGCTGCGCCGGGCCGGCCGGGCCAGTCGGTCCGTGCAGCCCGCTGTGCACAGCGTCGGCGGGCTGCGGGTGGACGTGGGCGAGCGCAGCGCCCAGCTCGACGGGGAGCCGCTGGCGCTGACCCGCAAGGAATTCGACCTGTTGGCGTATCTCGCCGCACGACCTGGGCGGGTAGTGTCCCGCCGGGAACTCTTGGAGGAGGTATGGCGGCAGCCATCGGTCGGCGAGGATCAGACCATCGACGTTCACCTGTACTGGCTCCGCAGAAAGATGGGCGAGTCCGCGGCGAAGCCGCGCTACCTGCGCACCGTGCGGGGGGTCGGATTCCGGCTGGTGGCACCGGACTGAGGACGGCGCTGGCCCTGCTCACGGCCGGCATGTGCAGTCTCGTGGCGCTCGCGTTCCTGATCCCGCTAGGGCTCAGTCTGCGCGAGCAGAGCCGGGACGAGGCGATCGCCGACGCGGCCCGGCGCAGCGCGCTGGTGACCGGCGCGCTGGCAGTCAGCACCGACCCTGCGGTCGTCGAGCGTGCCGTGGTGGCCAGCGCCGATGGCGCACCCACCCGGCCCGTGGTGCACGGGTTGGGATTGGACGAGTCCGCCGGTCGGGCCAGCGGCAGCGACCTGGACCGGGCCCGCACCGAGCGCCAGTCGGTGGTCGTCGACGTCGACGGGGGTGTGGCCCGACTCGACCCGGTCGTCCTCGGTGACCGGACGGCAGTGGTCGAGGTGTTCCTTCCGGAGTCGACGCTGGGCGAGGGCGCCGGCGGCACCTGGTTGCTGCTGTTCGCTGTCGGCGCGGCGATGGCCGGCGCGGCGGTGCTGGTGGTCGACAGGGTCGCTGCCCGCGCGGTGGACTCCACCCGCGGTCTGGTCAAGGCCGCGCTCTCCATCGGCGACGGCGACCTCGGCGTACGCGTCGAGCCGACCGGTCCGCGCGAGCTGGCCGAGGCCGGGTACGCCTTCAACCGGATGGCGGACCGGCTGGACGCCGCCCGCACCGACGAGCGGGAGCTCGTCGCCGACCTGTCGCATCGTCTGCGTACCCCGTTGACTGTGCTGCGGTTGGACGCGGAGGCGTTGGAGTCCGACGACACCAGCGTGGGTTCGTTCAGCCCGGCGGAGTTGGACCGGCTGCGCGGGATCCGGCGGATCCGGCAGGCGATCGTCACCCTGGAGGGTGAGATCGACGTGCTGATCAAGACCACCCGTAAGACGGTGGCGCTCGAGGCCGGGCCGGCGATGTGCGACGTCAGCGAAGTGGTCCGGGACCGGATGGTGTTCTGGGCGGCGTTGGCCGGCGACCAGAACCGGCCGCACCGGGTGAACGGCGCCCAGCTACGCATCCCGGCGCCGGTGCCGCGGGCCGAACTGGCCGCCGCGCTCGACGCGGTGATCGGCAACGTCTTCCGCTACACCCCGCAGGGCACGGCGTTCGAGGTGGCGGTGTCCCGGCGCGACGGTTACGTGGCGATCCGGATCGACGACGCCGGCCCCGGCATCGCCAACCCGGACCGGGCGCTGCGCCGGGGCGCCAGTGACCAGGGCTCGACCGGGCTCGGGCTGGACATCGCCAAGCGGGTCGCGTTGCAGGCCAACGGCTCGGTGAGCATCGACCGCGCCCGGCTGGGCGGGGCCAGCGTGGTGATGCTGCTCGCCGACCCGGAGGCGACGCCCCGGCAGGTCAGCCGCTTCGGTCTGGTCGGTCGGATGGCCCGCGACGCCCGGGACACGAAGGCCACCGGTCGTCGCTGGCCCCGCCAGCGCCCCACCGACGACTGACCCGGCCGAACCCGGGGCTGTGCGCCGGCGCAAGTCTTCCTTAGATCGCGGTTAACGACCGCGTTGGATCGGCTGCTGGCTGACAGGATCACAGCACGAACCCACCAGTTCCACCGGCCGAGCGCACCACGCACCCACGGCCGGTGGAGCCGCGCGCGCGGCGGGAGTCACAGGTCCCCCCACACCCACACTCCCGCCGCGCGCCCTGCTCAACCAACCGGCCCAGCCGAGCGACCAGCCGGCACCCGAGCGGCCGACCAGCCCCGCCTGCCGATCAGCTCAGCCGGCGGAGGCGAGGTACGCGTCGATCTCGGCGAGGATCCGCTGCTGGCCGGCGGCGTCCAGGAAGGACGCGGTCACCGCGTTGCGGGCCAGCCCGGCCAGGCCCTCGGCACCGACGCCGAGCAGGCGGGCGGCCACCGCGTACTCGTCGTTGAGGGTGGTGCCGAACATCGGCGGGTCGTCGGAGTTGATGGTGACCAGCAGCCCGGCCTCGACCAGCCGGGGCAGCGGGTGCTCGTCGAGGGTGGCCACCGCCCGGGTACGGACGTTGGACGTCGGGCAGATCTCCATCCCGATCTGCCGCTCGGCCAGGTACGCGAGCAACTGCGGGTCCTGCGCGGCGGAGATGCCGTGCCCGATCCGCTCGGCGCCCAGCTCGTTCAGCGCGTCCCAGACGGTCTGCGGCCCGGTGGTCTCACCGGCGTGCGGCACCGAGCGCAGCCCGGCGGCGCGGGCCTGGTCGAAGTACTGCCGGAACTGCGGTCGGGGTACGCCGATCTCCGGGCCGCCCAGACCGAAACTGACCAGCCCGTCAGGGCGCTCGTCCAGCGCGATGCGCAGCGTCTCCTCGGCCGCCGGCAGGCCGGCCTCGCCGGGGATGTCGAAGCACCAGCGCAGCTCGATGCCGAAGTCGGCCAGGGCACGCTTGCGGGCGTCCTCGATGGCCTCGCAGAACGCCGGCGCGGGAATGCCCCGTCGGACGTGCGAGTACGGGGTGATGGTCAGCTCCGCGTACCGGACCTGTTGGCGGGCCAGCTCGCGGGCCACCTCGTGGGTGAGGATCCAGACGTCCTCCGGGTCGCGGATGAGATCCACGACGCTCAGGTAGACCTCGATGAAGTGCGCGAAGTCGCGGAACTCGAAGTAGCTGGCGAGCGCGTCCGGGTCGGCCGGCACGGGGGTGCGCCCCTCGTGGCGGGCCGCCAACTCGGCGACGATCCGGGGCAGGGCGGAGCCGACGTGGTGCACGTGCAGCTCCACCTTGGGCAGGCCGGCGATGAAGGTGGACAGGTCGGTCACTGGTTCTCCTGGGCATGGTCGCCGGTGTGGGCGACGACGAAGACGCGGCGGAACGGGAAGTACACCTGACCCTGCCGCACCGGGTACGCCGCGGTGAGTAGTACTCCCAGCTCGGCCCGGAAGGCGGACCAGCCGGCGGCGTCCAGTGCGGCCCGGACCGGGCGCAGCGCGGTGCCCTCCATCCAGGCCAGCACCGGGTGCTCGGCGGCGGGTCGAGCCGGCAGCAGGTGCACGTAGGTAGTCTCCCAGGCGTCCACCGCGCAGCCGGCGGCGGTCAGCAGCTCCGCGTAGTCGGCCGGGTCGTCGACTGGGTCCGCGCGCAGCAGCGGGGCGACCTCGGCACGCCAGGTCGGCCGGTTGGCGACCTCCCGAAGGGCGCGGTGCGAGTCGGCGGCGAAGTTGCCGGGGACCTGCATGGCGAGCCAGGCGCCGGCGGGCAGATCGGCGGCCCAGCGGCGCAGCAGCTCCTGGTGGCCGGGGACCCACTGCAGGGCCGCGTTGCTGACCACCACGTCCTCGTCGCCGGCCGGGCGCCAGTCGCGCAGGTCGGCGACCGCGAAGTCGACCGGCGCGCCGAGGGCCTCAGCCCGCTCGATCATCTCGGGCGAGGAGTCGAGACCGCGCACCCGGCTGGTCGGCCAGCGTTCGGCGAGGACGGCGGTGAGCTGGCCGGGGCCGCAGCCGAGGTCGACCACCGCTCGGGGTCGCTCGGCCGGGATCCGGGCGAGGAGGTCGTGAAACGGCCGGGATCGCTCGTCGCCGAAGCGCAGGTAGGTCGTCGGGTCCCACATGGTCGCCTCCCAAACCGTACGTCCGTACTGCTAACCGTACGGCTCGCGTGGCAGGGTGGCAACCCGATCACTAGGCTCGGGGCATGGAACAGCGCAGCTTCAACCGGCTCGGCCGGACCGTTGGCGCGGTCGGCCTGGGCGCGTGGCAACTCGGCGCCGACTGGGGCACCGTCAGCGAGGACGACGCGATGGCGGTGCTCGCCGCCGCCGTGGACGCCGGGGTCACCTTCCTCGACACCGCCGACGTGTACGGCGACGGCCGCAGCGAGCAGCTGATCGGCCGCTTCCTGCGCAGCCGACCCGACGCCGGGCTGACCGTCGCCACCAAGATGGGCCGCCGCGTCGAGCAGCGGCCGGAGGCGTACACCCTGGCCAACTTCCGGCAGTGGACCGACCGCTCCCGGGCCAACCTGGGCATGGACACCCTGGACCTGGTCCAGTTGCACTGCCCGCCCACCGAGGTCTTCTCCTCCGACGAGGTCTTCGACGGCCTGGACACCCTCGTCGCCGAGAAGGCCATCGCCGGGTACGGGGTCAGCGTCGAGACCTGCGACCAGGCCCTCACCGCGATCGCCCGACCGGGGGTGGCGAGCGTCCAGATCATCCTCAACGCGGTCCGCCACAAGCCACTGGAGCGGGTGCTCCCGGCCGCGGCCGCGGCCGGTGTCGGCATCATCGCCCGCGTGCCGCTCGCCAGTGGCCTGCTCTCCGGCCGCTACGACGAGCACACCGAGTTCCCCGCCGACGACCACCGCAACTACAACCGGCACGGGGCGGCCTTCGACGTCGGCGAGACGTTCTCCGGAGTCGACTTCGACCGAGGTCTGGCCGCCGTACGCCGGCTGGCCCCGCTCGTCGACGCGGACCGCACGATGGCGCAGTTCGCCCTGCGCTGGGTGCTGGACCAGGCCGGCGTCACAGTGGTCATCCCCGGTGCCCGCGACGCCGACCAGGCCCGACGCAACGCCGCCGCGGCGGCCCTGTCCCCGCTCACCGACGAGCAGTTGACAGGCGTCCGCGACACCTACGACGAGTTGATCCGCCCGCAGGTGCACGACCGGTGGTGACCCGCGCGCCCGGGGTGCTCGCATCACGCCATCCGGCCGGCGATGCTGGACGGCGGCGCGCCGCCCCGGGCGGCGGAGAGGGGACGCGATGAGGGGTTGGCTTACGCTCACCCTCGGCCTACTGGCCGTGGTGATCGGTGCGGTGTGGACGGTCCAGGGTCTCGGCTACGTCAGCGGCAGCGTGATGACCGACGAGAAGATCTGGGCGGTGATCGGCCCGCTCGTGACGGTGGCCGGGCTGGTGGTGCTCTGGTTCGGCCTGCGCTCGCGTCGACGCTGACCGCTCGCTGCACCGGCAAGCCTGAGGCTGACCGCCCGCTGCACCGGCGAACCCGAGCAGGCGAAAGCCCCGCATCCCAACCGGGATGCGGGGCTTTCCCGTGACCCTTGAGCCGGATCGTCCCACTGGCCGGCGGGGGCCGGCCGTCCTACTCAGATGGGGCGGACCTGCTCAGCCTGCGGGCCCTTCTGACCCTGAGCGATCTCGAACTCCACCCGCTGGTTCTCCTCCAGCGAGCGGTAGCCGCTGGTCTGGATGGCCGAGAAGTGGACGAACACGTCAGCACCCCCACCATCGACGGTGATGAAGCCGAAGCCCTTGTCAGCGTTGAACCACTTCACGGTTCCCTGAGCCATGTGTTTCTCCCTCTAAAAACTGGCGGCCGTGCACGCCGTCCGGCCGATTGGCCGTTTTTGAGCAGCGGCGCCTGAGGCGGCCCCACAAAGGAGACTTCTCTCAACCCACGCCATCTCGCAACAGCGGGGACCAGCAAATCACGGAGGTAAAAAGTCTGTCACGACCTCTCCGACGAATTTCTCCGACATGTGACCTGACGGATGCCTCAGGTGCGCTGGGCGGCGTGCGATGCCATGCGAAAGCCCCCTTCCCATCGATGCGGGAAGGGGGCTGAAGTCGCTGCTGGTCAGTCCGGCCAGCTGCCGGTCATCCGGCGTACGCCGACCGCGCCGCCCCGGTCCACGGCGGCCCGGACGACCGCGAAGATGGCGCCCTGCAACGCCGCGGCGGCCAGGATCTCGCCCCAGCCGCGATCCTCGTCGGTAGCGTTGGGCGCCTCACCGTCGCCGGCGGTCACCTTCCAGACCTGCCGGAAGATCGCCCCGGCCACAGTGCCCGCGGCGATACCCAACAACACCCCGACCGGCCGGTACGCGACCCTGCCGATGCTCTTACTCACCTACGCCTCCCCCGCACGATCATCAGCACCACCACGGTGGCCACCGCGCCGGCCGCGATGGCCGCCCACGGCACCGGGTTGCGGCGCACCAACTCGCCCTTGTCGTACGCCTGTGCGCGTACCAACTCACCCTTTTCGTACGCCTGCGCCCGCGCCATCCCGGCGCCACGCGCGGCCTGCCCGCGGACCCGGGCGACGGTCTGCGCCGCCTGCTCCCGCATCCGCTCCTTGGCCTGCTCGGCAGACTCCTTCAGACGCGCCTTGACGTCGGCCTTGGCGGCCAGCGCCTCCATCGTCTCGCCCAACTCGACCCGGGTGCGACGGATCTCCTCGCGGAGGGCCTCCGTGTCGCCGGTCCCGTTACCGGTCATTGCCGCCCCCTGTCCTTCACTGCGGCGGTGACGGTGTCCATGTCTGCCCGCAGGCTACGGACCGTGGCCGCCGGCACCGGCGGGACGGCACGGCTGACCTGCTTCTTGCCCACCAGGGCGAGGATGCCGGCCACCAGGAAACAGGCCACCGCCACGATCAGCGCCGCGGCCCAGGCGGGCAACACCAGGTCGAGCAGCAGGATCGCCGTGGCGACCAGCGCACCCAGACCGAAGAACGCGAGCGCGCCACCGCCGCCGAACAGGCCGATCCCGATGCCCGCGTGCTTACCCTTCTGGGTCAACTCCGCTCGGGCCAGCGTCAGTTCGTCCCGTACGAGGCGGGAGATCTGCTCAGTGGCCCGCTGCACCAACTCGGCGGTGGAGGGCTCGCTCCCGTTCTGGGATGTGCGGGCTTTCGCCACGTCAGCCATGCTGTCCTCCTTTCCTCATCACCGCGCTGTATGCCCGAAGTCGCCGCTCGTCAATCCTAAAGCGCGCCAAGCAGCTCACCGTCCCCGTTGTCCGGACGCCGCGCCGCCAATACGCAGCCAGCCGCCGCGATCACGCCAGAGACGTCCGGCAGCACATCCCCCACCCAAGCCCGACCAAACCTCGCGCAACCAACCCCTCCACCCCCATTGCGGTGATCATGAAGTTATTGCCGAGACACGCCGAGGCGGGAGGCGATAACTTCATGATCAACAGGTGTGGAGACGCAGGCGGGGGGCGTTAGGGGCGGGTTTCTTCGGGGCCTACGAAGGCTTCGCTGCGGGCGTCGCCGTCGTCGCTGCCGCCGAAGACACGGGCGTCGTCGGGCGCCTCGGTGTCGGACAGGCGGCGGGCCGGCCGCCTCGGCTGCACCCACTGCCAGGACAGGTTGCTGTTGGAGTCGCCCAGCTCGGTGCGCAGCCGGGGCATCGCGGTCGGGCGGTTGTCCCGGATCCAGGCGACCAGGTGCTCCCGGACGAGGCAGCGCAGGTCCCACAGGCTGCCCGCGTCGGCGGCGCTGACCAGCGCGCGCAACCGGACCGTCCCGCCGGTGGCGTCGGTGACCTGGAGGACGCAGACCCGCCCGTCCCACAACTCGGTGCCCTCGACGAGGCGGCGCAGTTCCTCGCGCATGGTCTGCACGGGCACCGCCCAGTCGACGTCGAATTCGGCGGTGCCGAGCACCGCCGCCTCCGTCCGGGTCCAGTTCTGGAACGGCTTGCTGGTGAAGTACGAGGTGGGCAGGATCAACCGGCGGTCGTCCCAGATCTGCACGACGACGTAGCTGAGGGTCAGCTCCTCGATGCGACCCCACTCCCCCTCGACGACGACGACGTCGTCGAGCCGGACGGCGTCGCTGAAGGCGAGCTGGAGGCCGGCGAAGACGTTGCCGAGCAGGCTCTGCGCGGCGAGCGCGGCCACCACACCGACCAGACCGGCCGAGGTCAGCACACCGGCGCCGATGCCCCGGACGCTGGGGAACGTCATCAGCATCACGCCGACGGCCAGGATGACGACCACCGCGATGGTCAGTCGGCGCAGCATCACCACCTGGGTTCGGACCCGCCGGGCGTGCCGGTTGTCGGGAACGTCGACCCGGAACCGTGCCAGCGCGGTGTCCTCCACGACGACCAGCAGACCGGCGACCAGCCAGGCCATGGTGGCGATGACGCCGAGGATGAGCAGGTGCAGCAACAGCCGACGCCAGCTCTCGCCGACCGCGTACCCGGTGGTGAAGCGGACGGCGAACTGCACGGCCAGGACCGTTGCGGCGACCTGGAACGGGCGGTGCGCGTGGTCGGTCAACTCGGTCAACAGCAGTGATCGGCGGCCGAACCGCCGGGTCAACCGGTGGACGACCTCGACCAGGAACAGGGCGACCGCCGCCGCGACGAGCGCGGCGACGGCCGTTTCGAGATAGTTCTGCACGGCTTCGGTGCTCCCCTTCGACCAGGCGTCGGGCACTTCGGGCAAAAGCCCAAGAGTGCCCGACATCCGTGGTATCGACCAGCTCAGACCTTGCGGTACCGGGACTGGAGGAAGCAGTAGACGCCGAAGGCGGCGATGCCGAGGGCGACGAGGGTCAGCAGGAACATGCCGTACGACTGCTCACGCAGGGCGTGCAGCGCGGCGTCCAGACCACGGGCCTTCTCCGGGTCGTAGTTCACCGCGGCCACGATGACCAGCAGACCGGCGATGCCGTAGGCGACGCCCTTGGCGATGTATCCGGCCATGCCCAGCCGGCGGGCGAGCTGGCGGGTCTTCGGGCTCATCTCGCCGGTCTTGAGGTGCTTCTCGAACTTCTTGCGGGCGCCGTAGATCACCAGGCCGATGCCGATCGCGGCGACGACCAGGCCGGCCAGGCCGACCAGCCAGCGACCACCGCTGGAGGTCATCAGCTTGCCGGTCAACGCCTCCTGCTGGTCGGCGCTGTTCGATCCGGCGTCCTTGAACACCTTGAATGCGGTCCAGGCGAAGTAGAGATAGACGATGGTCCGGCCGGTCGAGGCGAGCCGTTCCATGACCCGCTCCTTGCCGCGCTCGGCGCGGTGCCCGACCGCCGCCTCCAGCGCCTGCCAGATCGCCATCGCGAGCAGGCCGACAGCGACGGCGATGACCAGGAACTTGCCGAGGGGCTGTGCGGAGAGGGTACGCAGCGCGCCGGACTGGTCGCCGTCGTCGGACGACGTGCCGAACGCGATCTGCAACGCCAACCAGGCGAAGAGGAGGTGGACGATGCCGTAGCCGATGAAGCCGGCCCGGGCGAGGAGTTCCAGCCACCGGCTGTCCGCCGTTCGGGAGGCGGTGGCTTCGGCGCTACGGGTGAGTGACATGGCGTCACAATCTCCGATTCTGAAGATTCCCAAACGTCGGCCACCGCCGCCCGCCCGGATCAGCTGCCCGGGTTGCGCGCTACGCGGATCTTGACCTGCTGGTCGGTCACGCTGTCCAGGGTGACAGCGAAGCCCCCGGCCTCGGCGGCCTGCTGGCCGGTGGTGAGGGTGAGCTGCTCACCGGCGACCTCGACGGTCACCTGGTCACCCTCGGCGCCGACCAACTTGGCCTCGACGCCCAGGATGGTGGTCCTCGCGTCGACACCCCGCTCGAAGGTGACGGTGCAGGCGTCCACCGAACAGTCGGTGGAGGCGCCCTGGGAGCTGCACCCGGCGAGCACGGCGAGGCCGAGCGCCAGACCGGCGAAGAGACCGGCGGCGCGGCGGACGGAGGGAATGGGCATGGTGGCGGGTCGGTTCGTCACCTCGCCAAGAGTACGAGACATCCGCGAGGACACCGCCCAACGGTGATCACCTGGCGGCCGACCAGCGTACGAGGCGCACCGGCTAGGGTCCGGGACATGCCGTTCGACATCGCCCGCACCCGGGCCGCGTACCCCGCCCTGACCGAGGGCTTCGTCCACTTCGACGGTGCCGGCGGCACCCAGACCGCAGCCGGTGTGATCGACGCGGTCACCGACGCCATGCGGTCGGCGGTCGGCAACCGCAGCGCCGCCTTCCTCCCGGGCCGCCGGTCGTTGGAGCTGGTGGCCGAAGCACGCTCGGCGGTGGCCGACCTGCTCGGCGCCGACCCGGCCGGGGTGGTGCTCGGCCCGAGCGCCACCGCGCTGACGTACACCCTGGCGCGCACGCTCGGCGCGGCCTGGCGCCCCGGTGACGAGGTGGTGGTCTCCCGGCTCGACCACGACGCGAACGTGCGGCCGTGGGTGCAGGCCGCCGAGGCGGCCGGCGCGACGGTGCGCTGGGCCGAGGTCGACCGGCACACCGGTGAGCTGCCCGCGGCCCAGTACGCGGACCTGGTGGGTGAGCGGACGCGGTTGGTGGCGGTGACCGCGGGTAGCAACGCCATCGGCACCATGCCGGACGTGCCGGCGATCGCCAAGATCGCGCACGCGGTCGGCGCGTTGGTCTACGTCGACGCGGTGCACTCGGTTCCGCACGGACCGACCGACCTGGCCTCGCTCGGCGCCGACGTGCTGGTCACCAGCGCGTACAAGTGGTCCGGCCCGCACCTGGCGGCGATGGTGGCGGACCCGGCCCGGTGGGCGGCGTTGCGCCCGGCGAAGCTGGTGCCGTCCTCCGACGCGGTGCCGGACCGGTTCGAGTACGGCACGCCGAGCTTCCCGCTGCTGGCCGGCGTGGCCGCGGCGGTGGATCACCTGGCGGGGCTGGACCCGGACGCGGTCGGGGACCGGCGGGCCCGGCTGCGGGCCGGGCTGGCCGCCGCCCAGGCGCACGAGGAGGCACTGCTGGAACGGCTGCTCGCCGGGCTGGCGCAGCGGCCGGCGATCACCGTCTACGGCTCGCCGGCGCGGCGCTGCCCGACCGTTTCGTTCCGGGTCGCCGGGATGTCCCCGGCGGCCACGCAGGAGGCGTTGGGCGCCGCCGGGTTCTGCCTCTCCGTCGGCGACTACTACGCCTACGAGTACTTCCAGCTGATGGGTCTGCGCGACAGCGGCGGCGCGGTGCGGGCCAGCATCTACCACTACAACACGGCCGACGAGGTGGACCGGTTGCTCGGCGAACTCGACGCGCTGGCCGAGCGGGCGGGGAGAATGGCCGGATGAGCACCCTGGTCGAGGACAACCCGGCGAAGCACCGCTTCGAGATCCTTGTCGACGACGCGCTGGCCGGCTTCACCGCGTACCTGCCGCGCGGGGAGGTCCTGGTCTTCACCCACACCGAGGTGGACCGGGGTTTTCAGGGCAAGGGGGTGGGCGGCACGCTGATCCGCGGCACCCTGGACCAGCTCCGGGCACGCGGCACGAAGCTGGTGCCGCAGTGCCCCTTCATGGCCGCGTTCATCGACAAGCACCCCGAGTACGCCGACCTGGTCGCCGACCTTCCCTAGCGCGGGCCGTCAGCGGGCGCCGGTGAGCACCTCGGCGGCGGCCTGCCCGCTGGCCCGGGTGGCGCCGTGGGTGGCCAGGTGCACAGCCCCGGTGACCAGCTCGGGCACACCCAACTCGACCACGACCGCGTCCGGCCGGGCGGCCAACGCGCGGTGCACGGCGTCGCGCATCCAGTCGTGCCGGTGCTGGTCGCGGACGACCAGGACCAGGGGGCGGCTGCCCGCCCCGGCGCCCGGGTCCGCCGGCACGTCGGGTTCGGCGTAGCGGACCGTGCTGGTGCCGGGCAGCAGCTCGGTCAGCGGGCCGCCGATGCCCCACGGGGTCTCGGCGCCGATGGCGATGTTGCGCAGCGGCTCGAACTCGACGACGTGTGCCGCGCGGGTCAGGGGCAGCGCGACAGTTGTGCCCGGGGCGGCGGTGACCCGGACGGCCCGGCGGGCCGCGACCAGGCCGACGTCGGCGGCGGCGCGCGCTCCGGCCGAGCCGGCGCTGCGGGCGGCCACCGTCCAGGCGGCGAGTTGACCGACGCGCTTGGCGGCCTCGGCGAGACGTTCCTCGGGCAGCTCGCCGGAGATGACGGCGGCGACGATGGCGTCGCGCAGCTCGCGGGCGGCCTGCTCGTCGGCCCGTTCGCCACCGATGCAGATGGCGTCGGCCCCGGCGGCGAGGGCGCGGACCGTCGCCCCGGCGAAGCCGTACCGGTCGGCGACCGCGCGCATCTCCACCGCGTCGGTGACCACCACGCCGGAGAAGCCCATCTCGTCGCGGAGCAACCCGCCCAGGATGCGCTGACTCAGCGTCGCCGGCAGGTGCGGGTCGAGCGCGGGCACCAGCAGGTGACCGGTCATCACCGCCTGCACCCCGGCGGCCACGGCGGCGCGGAACGGGGCCAGTTCGCAGGCGTCCAGCCGGTCCCGGTCGGCGGTGATCCGGGGCAGGTCGTGGTGTGAGTCGACCCGGGTGTCGCCGTGCCCGGGGAAGTGTTTGGCGCAGGCCGCGACGCCGCCGGCCTGGAGCCCGCGGACCCAGGCGGCGGTGTGCCGCGCCACCAGCGCCGGGTCGGCGCCGAAGGAGCGGACGCCGATCACCGGGTTCGCCGGATTGGAGTTGACGTCGGCGTCCGGGGCGTAGTTGAGGGTGACCCCCGCCCTGGCCAGCTCGGCGCCGAGGTCGCGAGCGACGGCCTCGGTCAGCTCCGGGTCGTCGACAGCGCCGAGGGCGAAGTTGCCGGGCCGGGAACTGCCGTGCACCGACTCCAGCCGGGTGACGTCGCCGGCCTCCTCGTCGATCGCCACCATGACGTCCGGCCGTTCGGCGCGCAGCGTCGCGGTGAGGGCGGCCACCTGCTCGGTGTCGACGACGTTGCGGGCGAAGAGCACCACCGAGCCGAGACCCTCGCCGAGCCAGCGGCAGACCCATGGTGGTGGGGTGGTGCCGACGAAGCCGGGTTGCAGGACGGCGGCGGCGAGCGCCGGGAGGTGCCCGTTGGTGGTTGTCACGCCGCCCCCTCGCAGTGATCGATGTCGATCACCGGCGACGGTGCGCCCCCGTCGATCCGCTGGTTGCGCTCGCTCATGCGGCCCCCGTACCCCATCTCTCGCGCGCCCTCGGCGCACCGCCACCGGCAGGCGGTCCTGCCATGGTCACACTGAGCGATTCAATAGTCAATAAACCTTACAGTTGCCTGGCGGCCCGCTCCCCGGGGAGAGTGCGGGGATGGATCCCGTCCTGCTGGCCGACGCGACGAGCCCGGCCGACATCCCCGGCGTACGCCTGCTCGGCCTGGTGGTCGGCGCCCTGCTGCTCCTCGCCGCGATCCGGGCGATGTTCGGCCGACGCTGACCCGCCCCGCGTCGCGGACCGGTGTGACCGCGCTCCGCCGGGGTACGGCTCTCCCCATCAGCAGGTCCGCGTGCCGAAGGGGTAAGCCATGAAGATCGGATATTTTCTGTCCAGTGAGGAGTTCACTCCAGCCGAGTTGCTGGAGCAGGCGCGCGGTGCCGAACGGGCCGGCTTCGAGGCGCTGTGGATCTCCGACCACTACCACCCCTGGGTGGACGCACAGGGCCAGAGCCCGTTCGTCTGGTCGATGATCGGCGCGCTCAGCCAGGTCTGTTCGCTGCCGGTGACCACGGCGGTGACCTGCCCGACAGTGCGGATCCACCCGGCCGTGATCGCGCAGGCGGCGGCGACCAGCGCGGTGCTGCACGGTGGGCGCTTCGTGCTCGGCGTCGGCACCGGTGAGGCGCTCAACGAGCACATCTTCGGCGACGCCTGGCCGCAGGCCGACGTCCGGCTGGAGATGCTGGAGGAGGCCGTCGAGGTGCTGCGCGCCCTGTGGGACGGCGGCTTCGTCAGCCACCACGGCAAGCACTACACAGTGGAGAACGCGCGGATCTACACGCTGCCCGACACCCCACCGTCGATCTACGTCTCCGGCTTCGGCCCGAAGGCCATCGACCTGGCCGCGCGCATCGGTGACGGCTACGTGAGCACGATGCCCGACGGCGAGATGGTCCGGCGCTTCCGCGAGAACGGCGGCGGCGACAAGCCGTGCCAGGCCGGCTTCAAGGCGGCGTACGCGGACAGCGAGGAGGAGGGGTTGCGCATCGCGTACGAGCGCTGGCCCAACGCGGGGGTGCCGGGTGAGCTGTCCCAGGTGCTGCCCTCGCCGCGGCACTTCGAGCAGGCCGCCGAGTTGGTCAGGCCGGAGATGCTGACGGAGGCGTTCGTCTGCGGCAACAGCGTCGACGCGCACCTGGAGATGATCGACCAGTACGCCAAGGCCGGCTTCGACGAGGTGTACGTGGCCAACACCGGCCCGCACTACCAGGGTCTGTTCGACCTCTACCAGCGCGAGGTCCTGCCCCGCCTGCGTTGAGCCGACGATCAACGGGCCCATGATCGTCCGAATGCGTTTCGGCGGTCATGGGCTCGGGTACCTCCGGCCCTCGATGAAACTGTCCACGCACTCGATGACGTTGCGCCGCGCGGCCCGCAGCCTTTTCGGCTGGAAGGCGCTACGGCCCAACCAACTGGCCGCCATGCGCGCCGTGATGAAGCGACGCGACGCCCTGGTGGTGTTGCCCACCGGCGCCGGCAAGTCGGCGATCTACCAGATCCCGGCGAGCCTGATCCCCGGCCCCACAGTGGTGATCTCCCCGCTGCTGGCCCTCCAGCAGGACCAGATCGCCTCCCTCAACGAGCGGCAACGCCCGGAGCTGCGGGCGGTGCGGATCAGCTCGAACGAGTCGCCCACCCAGCAGGCGGAGGCGATCACCGAGATCCGCGAGGGGCGGGCGGAGTTCCTCTTCATCACCCCGGAACAGCTCAGCAACCCGGACCGGATGGCCGAGGTCGCCGCGCTGAAGCCGGCCCTGGTGGCGATCGACGAGGCGCACTGCATCTCCGCGTGGGGGCACGACTTCCGCCCCGACTACCTGGCCCTCGGGCACCTCATCGACGGCATCGGCCGACCGCCGGTGGTCGCGCTGACCGCCACCGCCTCCCCTCCGGTACGCGACGACATCGTCGCCCGGCTGCGGCTGCGCGACCCGGAGGTGGTGGTCTCCGGGCTGGACCGGCCGAACCTGTTCGTCGAGGTCGCGCACTGCCCCACCGAGGACTACCGGTGGCGGCGACTGATCGCGCTGCTGAGCGACGACGAACGGCCCGGGATCATCTACGTGCCGACCCGGCGCGCCGCCGAGGAGTTGGCCACCCGGTTGACCGACGCCGGCTACCCGACGCAGTTCTACCACGGTGGGATGGCGGCCGGCGCACGCCACGAACTGCACGAGGCGTTCCTCGCCGACCAGGTCCCCATCATGGTGGCGACCTCGGCGTTCGGCATGGGCATCGACAAGCCGAACATCGCCTGGGTGGTGCACATGGCGCTGCCCGACTCACCCGACAGCTACTTCCAGGAGATCGGCCGGGCCGGCCGCGACGGGCAACCAGCCCGGGTGCTGCTGCTCTGGCAGGCCGAGGACGTGGGCCTGCAACGGTTCTTCAGCGGCGGCCTGCCCGACGTCGACGAGCTGCGCGACCTCGCCGCGCTGCTGCGCCGCAAGCCGGCCACCAAGACCGAACTGCGCGAGACCACCGGCCTCGGGCCACGCAAGCTGGGCCAGTACCTCTCCCTGTTGGAGCAGGTCGGGGCGGCCGAACCGCGCGCACGACAGCGCATCGGCGCGCCCCGTTACTCCCCCACCCCGACCGACGCCGCCGCGGCGGCGCTGGCCGAGGCGGAGCGCCAGCAGACGGTGACCCGGTCGCGCACCGACATGATGCGGGCCTTCGCCGAGACCCGGGCCTGCCGGGGGCAGACCCTGCTGGCCTACTTCGGCGAGCAGATGACGCAGGTCTGCGGCCACTGCGACAACTGCCACAACGGCACCAGCGTGGCCGACCAGGGCGCTGTGGGTCCGTTCCCGGTGCACAGCCAGGTGCGGCACCCGGAGTGGGGGTCCGGCATGGTGCTCTCCTACGAGGAGGACAAGATGACGGTCCTCTTCGAGGAGGTCGGGTACAAGACGTTGTCGGTGCGCGTGGTGTCCGAACAGGGCCTGCTGACCCTGGACTAGCCTGACCCGGGCGCCGGTTTCGGGCCCGGTGGATCGACCAACCAGAGCATCGATTGACCAAGCAGAGCAGGGCGGAAGGGGCGTTGTCGTGATCGAGCAGCCGGCGTACACCGGGTTCGGTTTCTCCGACGAGGAGTGGGGGTTGCTGGTCGGCCTGCCGCAGTCGGTGCTGACCGCGGCGAGCGCCGCCGAGTCCGACGGCACCCGCCGGACCATGGCGGAGAACGCGGCCGGGCTGGAGACCATCGCCGCCGGCCGGGAGTCGGCCAGCCCGCTGGTCGCCGCCGTGGCCGGCGAGATCGTCACCCGTGTCGGTGACCCGGACACCGGCGAGGAGTTGCCGGCCATCGCGCCCGCCGACCCCGGGGCGTACATCGACGACGTGCTGCTGCGGGCCGGCGAGGCCGGCGCGTTGCTGGCCGCGCGGGTCGACGAGGGCGAGGCCGGCGCGTACAAGCACTGGCTCGTGAAGATCGCCGAGCAGGTGGTGGGCGCCGCGTCCAGCGGGGGGTTGCTGGGCATCGGCGGCGAGTCGGTCAGCGACTCCGAGCGGCGTTTCCGCGACCGGCTCGCGCACGTGCTCATCGACTGACCGACGACAACGACGTGTCGGCCGGACCGGTCGGCTCGACGGCCAGCGCCGTGGAGTCGGCCGGCCGGATGCCGCGCAGCGCGACCAGCGCGGTGACCGCGCCCAGCAGCATCACCGCCATGGCGGCGTACGCGGCCAGGTGCAGCCCGTCGGTGAACGCGACAGCGGCGGCGTGCCGCACCGCGTCGGCCAGATCCGCCGGCAGCCCCTGGGCGACCGCGAGCGCACCGGCCAGGGTCTCCTGGGCCGCGGCTTCGGCGTCGGCGGGCAGGCCGGCCGGCAGGCCGTCGACGACCTCGCGGCGGTAGACCGCCGCGCCCACGCTGCCCAGGATCGCCATTCCCAACGCACCGCCCAGCTCGCTGCTGGACTCGGTCAGCGCCGACGCGACACCGGCCTGCTCCGGCGGCGCCGCGCCGAGGACCAGCTCGGTGACGAGGGACATCACCATCACCAGGCCGCCCGCGTAGACACTGGCGCCGACGAGCAGCAGCCACAGCGGCGTCTCCGGGGTGACCCGGGTCAACACCACGAAGCCGACCACCGCGATGCCGAACCCCGCACCGATCAGGTACGCCCGTTCGACGCGCTGGGCCAGGGCGGCGGCGGCTGGCGCGATTCCACCCACGGCAAGGGACGGCACGAGGCTCCACAGCGCCGCCCGCAGCGGGCTCAGGCCGAGCACCAGTTGGAGGTGCTGGGTGGTGAAGATGGCGAAGCCGACGATGGCGAACATCGCCAACAGGTTGACAGCGAGCGACCCGGCGAAGCCGCGACGGCGGAACAGCGCGAGGTCGACCATCGGGTACGCCCGGGTCCGCTGCCGGTGCAGGAACAGCGCCCCCACCAGCAGCCCGCCGACGATGGCGAGCACCCGCACCGGGCTGAGGCCGTCGCGGGCCATCTCCTTGATGCCGTAGATCACCGGCAGCAGGGCGCCGAGCGACAGTGCGGCGCTGACCAGGTCGAACCGCCCGGTCGCCGGGTTGCGGAACTCGGGCACCAGGAGCGGGGCGAGCAGGAGCAGCATCAGCATCGCCGGGATGTTGATGAGGAAGATCGAGCCCCACCAGAAGTGCTCCAGCAGGATGCCGCTGAGCACCGGGCCGATCGCGATGCCGCCGGTGAGGGTGGCGGTCCAGATGGCGATGGCGGTGCCGCGCTGCTTGGCGTCGTGGAACATGTTGCGCACCAGGGCGAGCGTCGAGGGCATCAGGGTGGCCCCACCGACGCCGAGCACGGCACGCGCGGCGATCAGCGTCGCGGTGCTGTCGGCGTACGCGGCCAGCAGCGACGCCGCCCCGAACGCGATGGCGCCGATCAGCAGGAGCCGGCGTCGGCCGATCCGGTCACCCAGGGCACCCATGGTGATGAGCAGCCCGGCCAGCACGAAGCCGTAGATGTCGAAGATCCACAGTTGCTCGGTGGCGGTGGGGCGCAGCTCCGCGCTGATGAACGGGACGGCGAAGTAGAGCACCGACACGTCCATCGAGACCAGGAGCAGCGGCAGCATCAGCACCGTGAGCCCGATCCACTCCCGTCGGCCCGCTCGCGGTGCCGGTGTGGTGGTGATCGTCATGGTCACTTCCCCTTCTGCGTATGCCGTACGCTGATATGCGTAGACCATACGCAGAACTAGGATGGCGGGGCAAGGAGGAAATGTGGCGGCGAAGACAGACGACAGCGGGCCCGTGCTCCCGGCGTCCATCGAGAGCGCGTGGGGGCTACGGGAGCGACCACCCAAGGGCCCCCGGCCGGGAATGAGCGTGCCCACCATCGTGGACGCCGCCGTACGCGTGGCCGACGCCGACGGCTTGGCGGCCGTCTCGATGAGCCGCGTGGCCAAGGAGTTGGGCGCCGCGACCATGGCCCTCTACCGGTACGTCGGCTCGAAGGACGAGCTGCTCATGCTCATGGTGGACACCGGGTACGGCCCACCCCCCGGACCGCCCGCGCCGGAGGACGACTGGCGCGCCGCCCTCACCCGGTGGGCCTGGGCCGAGCACGAGGCACTGCGGCAACGGTCCTGGCTGCTGCACGTGCCGATCAGCGGCCCACCGATCACCCCGCAGCAGCTCGGCTGGATGGAGGACGGGCTGCGCTGCCTCGACGGCACCGCGCTCGGCGAGGGCGAGAAGATGTCGGTGCTCCTGCTGATCACCGGGTACGTCCGCAACGAGGCCACCCTCACCTCGCAGGTCGCCGAGGGCAGCCGGGCGGCCGGCGTCGAGCCCAGCGAGATGATGCCGGCGTACGGCCGGCTGGTGGCCCGACTCATCGACCCGGCCCGCTTCCCCGCGCTACACCGGGTGCTGAGCGCCGGCGTGCTCGCCCAGGACGACGACCCCGACGACGAGTTCACCTTCGGCCTGGACCGGATCCTCGACGGCGTCGAGGCGCTGATCCGCCGCCGAACGGGCTGAGGGAGTTCCATGCTGCCGAGAGACACCATCGACACCCGGGTCCTGCCACCGGGCGAACGGTTCGGCATGTGGCTGGACCTGGTGGCGCGCACCTCGGTGCCGCTGCGCATGCAGTCCGCGCACACCGACGACTTCGCCGCCCGCGCCGACTTCATAGCGCTCGGCCCGATCCAGTTGGTGCAGTACGAATACCCGTCCCTGGATGCCACCCGGACCCCGAAGCTGGTCCGTCAGGCCGACCCGGAGCTGTACATTCTCGCCCTCACCACCGGCGGCATCGGCACGTCCAGCCAGGGCGGCCGCCGCAGCGAGATTCTGGCCGGCAACTTCACCTTCTACGACGCGTCCCGGCCGCACGACGTCTGTCACCACGCCACCGAGCCCAACCGGGACCAGGCCAGCTCGATCGTCACGATGATCCCGCACTCCGCCCTGCCACTGCCACCACAGCGGATGGCCGCGCTCTACGGGGGCCAGATGTCCGGCAGCGAGGGGATCGGGGCGCTGCTGGCGCAGTTCCTGCTCCAGGTGACAGGGCACCCCGAGCAGTACCATGCCGCCGACGCCAGCCGGCTCGGCGCGGTGGGGCTCGACCTGGCCACCACAATGCTCGGCCGGCACCTCGTCGCCGAGGACGCCGTACCCACCGAGGTCCGCCGCCGCGCGCTGCTCACCCAGGTGCAGTCGTACATCCACCGCCACCTCGGCGACGCGACGCTCGGCCCGCAGGTCGTCGCCGACGCCCACCACATCTCGGTGCGGTCCCTGCACCGGTTGTTCGAGGCCGAGGACGCCACTGTGGCGTCGTACATCCGGGATCTGCGGCTCGCCCGGTGCCGGCGGGACCTGACCGACCCGGCGCTGCGCAATCAGCCCGTGCAGACCGTCGCGGCGCGGTGGGGGTTCCCCGACAAGGCCCACTTCAGCCGGGCATTCCGGGCCGCGTACGGCACCACCCCGCAGGAACACCGCGACGGTGGCTCGGATTTGGCGCGGATCGTCAACCGCCAGGCGTCTACTGTCAACTCGCTGCCGGCAGACTGACACCAACGCGGCCGGCCATCACCTGGTGGGCCGCCAACGGGGGCCGTGGCGAGGCGCCCGCCGCCCTCGCGCGGCGGGCGGCCGCCCGGTGGTACCCCGCTGACGCCCGAGGCTCCGGTCCCGTCGCGCTTCCCCCCAGAATCGCCGACGGGGCCGGTCAGGACTTCTCCAGCAGCTCCAGGACGACCCGCTCCGCCTCCTCGCGAGGCGCCCGCGGATCCAGCGACGCCACCACCCCGTCGTGATAGAGGTCGACCACCCTCGGGTCCACGTAGGACGCCCGAGCCACCGTCGGCGTGTTGCCCAGCAGCTCCGCCACCGCACGCATCACGGCGACCACCGCCTTGCGTCGGGCGGTCACGGAGCGGGCCGGACCGGCGGTGGCCAATTCGGTGGCCGCGAGCACTGTCGCGTGCCAGGTGCGGAAGTCCTTCGCGGTCATCTCCCCACCGCTGGCATCGCGGAGGTAGCCGTTGACCTCGTCGCTGCGCACGTCGCGCCACTCCCGGCCGTCCCAGTAGCCGAACAGCCGCTCCGCCCGTCGCCGACGACGGCGCAGATTGGCCAGCACCTGGCACAGCTCCGGGTCCTCGATCCGGCGTACCTGCTCGATGCCCCCCTTCGCGGGAAACACGAGCACCACGCAGCCGCCTCGGGACCGGGCATGCTCGGGGCGCAGGGTGGCGACCCCGTACGTCGGGTCGTCGCCGGCCGCGTACTGGTCGCTGCCGACCCGGAACATCCCCATGTCCAGCAGTCGGGCCACAGTGGCCAGCACCCGGTCCCGGCCCAGTCCACGCCCGTCCAGGTCGCGGCCCACGCGCTCACGCAGCGCCGGCAGCCGCCGGGCCACCTCCAACACGCGGTCGAACTTCGCCTCGTCCTGCTTCTCCCGCCACCGCTGGTGGTAGACGTACTGCTTGCGTCCGGCCGCGTCGATTCCGATCGCCTGGATGTGCCCGTTCGGGTGCGGCGCGATCCACACGTCCTGCCAGGCCGGCGGGATGACCAACTCCCGCAGCCGGGCTAGGACATCCGGATCCCGCACCGGAGCCCCGGAAGGGTCGACGAAGAGCCAACCCCGTCCGCGCCGACGCCGTCCGTACCCCGGTCGACCCGGGTCGCTACGCCGCAACCGCACCGGAGACCCGCACCACCCTCTCCACCTCGGCCACGGCGGCCAGCACCTCGTCGAGGCGTAGAGCCGCCATCGTCGGGTGGCTTCCTACCCCGTCCCACCTGGGCCAATCCACCTCGCCGGCCCAGAGCACCCGGTGCCGTGGCCGGTCCGGTGGAGGCCCCCAGTGCGCTGGTGGCACCGGCCCGAAGAGGACTACCGACGGGGTGCCGTACCCGGTGGCCAGGTGAGCGACGCCGGTGTCCCCGCTGACCACCAGCCGGGCGTCGGCCACCAGCGCGGCGAGCGCGCCCAGGTCGGTCCGGCCGGCCAGCACCGCGTCCGCGCTCAGGCCCGCCGCCTCGGCCACCCGGGCCGCCAACGCCCGTTCGTCGGCCGAGCCGGTGAGCAGCACCCGGTGCCCCTGGTCGGTCAGTGCCCGGGCCAGCGCGGCGAACCGCTCGGCGGGCCACCGCTTGGCCGGGATCTTGCTGCCCGGGTGCAGCAGTGTGACACCGCTGGGCAGCCCCGCCGAAGCGGGCCGACGCAGGCTGAGGTCGCCGCGGTCGGCCGGGATGTCGTACCAGGACAGCAGCCGGCACCACCGGTCCACCTCGTGCTCGTCGACTGCCCAGCGCGGGCCGTCGGCGCAGCCGGCGTCCGGGCTGGCGAAGGCGAGCAGCCGACCGGGCCCCGTGGCCGCGAGCAGCCGGTGCGACTGCGGGCCGCGTCCGTGCAGGTTGACAGCGATCCACGGGGCCGACCCCACCCGGAGAGGGCGATCCAGCCCTGCGGTGTCCACCAGCCGGTCGACGCCACCGACCAGGTCGACCAGCGGTGCCAGCCAGCCGGGCGCGGCGAGCGCCAGCTCCCGCGACGGGTACGCGGCCCGCAGCGCCCGCAGCGCGGGCACCGCGGTCACCAGATCGCCGACGCCGAGGGCGCGCAGCACGAGGATCACGGGTACGAGGTTTCCTGCTCGGCGCAGACCACCATCTCGCGCACCGCGCAACCGGGCGGCTGGTTGAGCGCGAACATGATCGCGGCGGCGGTGTCGGCAGGCTCGTTGAGGTTCGCGTCCGGCCCCGGCTTGTACTGCGGGTCACGTTCGTCGAAGAACGCGGTGCGCATTCCACCCGGGATGAGCAGGGTGACGCCGACCTGACCGGCCAGCTCGGCGGCGAGGGCTCGAGTGAACCCCACCACGCCGAACTTCGCGGCGCAGTACGCGGTGGCGTCGCTGACCGCCTTGACGCCCAGGGTGGAGGCGACGGTGACGATGCGGCCTCGGGAGCTCAGCAGGAACGGCAGCGCGGCCCGGATCACCGCCGCGGTGGCCAGCAGGTCGACGGCGACGATCCGGTCCCAGGTCTCCCCGGGCAGATCGGCGAGTCGGCCCGGCACGTCGGTGCCGGCGGCGGTCACCACGGCGTCCAGGCCACCGGCCTGCTCGGCGAGGTGCTGGGTGGCCACCTCGGCGGCTCGCGTGTCGGCCAGGTCGCACTCGGTCCAGGACACCCCGTCGACCGGCGGCTGGCGGTCCAGCACGAGCGGTCGGCCACCGGAGGCGGCCACAGCGGCGACCACAGCGGCACCGAGGCCGCTGGCGCCGCCGGTGACCAGGACCGTGGGCCCGGCGCCGGGCCGCGTGGCGGTCATCGGGTCCGCTCCGCAAGCGTGCGGACGATCAGGTCGGTGGTGGAACGACCGTCCAGATAGGGCACCACCACTGTGTTCCCACCCCAGCGGCGCAGGACCTCCGCCTCCGGCAGTGTGGCGCTCGCGTCCCCACCGCCGGTGGCGTAGTCACCGCCCTTGACCCACACGTCGGGGCGCACCCAGGACAGCGCCGTCTCCGGGGTCGGCTCGTCGAAGATGAGGACCGCGTCGACGCAGCTCAGGGCGGCCAGCAGTCGGGCGCGGTCAGCCTCGGACTGCACCGGCCGATCCGGTCCCTTCAACCCGGCCACGCTGGCGTCGGAGTTCAAACAGACGATCAGGCAGTCGCCGAGCTGCCGGGCCGCCTCCAGGGTGGCCACGTGCCCGGCGTGCAGCAGGTCGAAGCAACCGCCGGTCGCCACGACGGTGCCACCCGCGGCGCGTACCTCCCCCAGGAGCGTGGCCACGGCGGCTACTCCCACCCGGTCGGCCACCGCAGCACCTCGTGGTACCGGCCTGAGGGTTCGCGGCCCCGGCGCACTCCTGGCCCGCACCGCAGGCGCCGACGGAGGCAGGGCGGTGGCCACTCCCCCACCGGCCACGAACGCGGACGCCTCGGCGACCGCCACCTGCACCGCCTCGGAGACCAGCGCGCCATGGGCCAGTGCGAGGCTGGCCGCCGCAGCGAACCGGTCGCCGGCACCGCAGGTGTCCCCCTCTGCGCTACCCGGCGTCGGCACCACCAGCGGCGTCGACCCGGCGTGGCAGAGCAGCGCGCCGTCGCCGCCCAGCGTCACGGCGACCGCGCCGGCCCGCCAGCGCCGCCGCAGCCCCTGGGCGCCCCGGGACGCGGTGGCCAGTCGGGAGGCGCCGGGCAACGCGGGGACCAGCTCGCGCACCTCGGACTCGTTCGGGGTGGCCAGGTGTACGCCGGGCACGGCCGCCGGGCCGCGCGGATGCGGGTCCCACACCACCGGCGCGCGGGTGGCGGCCAACGCGTCGCGCAGCGCGGGCTGCCGGGCCACCCCCCGGCCGTAGTCGCTGACCAGCACCGCCGACGCCGCGGCGATCACCCGGAGCACCTCGTCGGAGGGCTGACCCGGCTCCCCGGACGTGCCGCCCCGGTCGTGGCGCAGGAGCACCCGCCCCCGGGCCCGCAGCCGGATCTTCTCCGGCGTCGCGCCGGAGAGGGCCAGTGGGTACACCTGCACGCCGGCAGCCGCGAGCAGAGCGCTCAGCCGGGCCCCGCCGGCGTCGTCGGCGAGCGCTGTCACCAGCACCACCTCGGCGCCCTGCGCGGCGGCGAACACCGCCGCCAGCCCGGCTCCCCCCGGCCGGTCGGTGGCCACGGTCTCGTCGAGCACCGGGACCGGGGAATCCGGGCAGAGCCGGTTCACCACACCTTCCACATCCCGGTCGAGCAGGGTGTCCCCGAGCACCACCACCGGTCCCCTCACGCTTGCCTCCTCATCCTCACGCGTCGACCCGCTGTCCGGCTCACGCGTCGATCTGCTGTCCGGGCCCGCCGTTGAGCACCACCTCGACCCCGCTGCGTACCGGCGCGGCAGGCAGCCGACCGGCCGGTGCGGGCTCGCCGGGCGCGGGGGGGACGACCGCCGGATCGGCGGCCGCCGCCAGCGCGGCGGGCAACTCCTGTTCGAGGTACTCGCAGAGCAGATGACTGGTCACCAGGTGCAGCTCCTGGACGACCTGGGTGTCCGGGGACGCGACGGCCAGCACGTCGTCGCAGGCGTCGGCGAGCGGATTGGGAGCGGCGCCGGTGAGCGCCCAGGTGGTCACCCCGACGTCGCGGGCCGCCTGCGCGGCGGCGACCAGGTTGGGGCTGGTTCCGCTGGTGCTCAGCAACAGCAGGATGTCGCCCGGGCGGCCGTGGGCGCGCACCTGGCGGGCGTACACGTCGGTGTATCCGTAGTCGTTGGCGATGGCGGTGAGCGCGCTCGTCTCGGCGTGCAGCGCGATCGCGGAGAGCGGCTGACGGTCGTCGTGCAGCTTGCCGACCAGCTCGGCGGTGAGGTGCTGGGCCTCGGCTGCGCTACCGCCGTTGCCGGCCACCAGCAGGCGAGCACCGGCCGCCAGCCGGTGGGCCAGGTCCGCGCCCCAGCGCGCCAACTGTCGCTCACACAGTCGGTACGGCACCAACGCCGCCGCGAGATTCGTCAGGTGGGTGTCGAGCAGGCTGCCCGCCGGCATCAGGCCACCACCCGGGTCGGCCGGCGCACGGCGGCCACCTCGCTGTAGACCTCGACCAGCCGCTCTGCGGTCGCCGCCCACGAGTACCTCTCCCGGGCCCGCTCACGCGCCGCCGTCGCGTACGCGAACCGCCTGATCCGGTCGTCGAGCAACCCC
Source organism: Micromonospora sp. NPDC048843 (assembly GCF_040649965.1). Classification (NCBI taxonomy): domain Bacteria; kingdom Bacillati; phylum Actinomycetota; class Actinomycetes; order Micromonosporales; family Micromonosporaceae; genus Micromonospora; species Micromonospora sp. NPDC048843. Next base: position 6,529 of record NZ_JBEZGJ010000078.1, on the reverse strand, counting down.
TGGATCGCGGCGGCCAGCGCGCGTGGGTCCCGGGCCGGCACGAGGTCACCTGTCGTCCCGTCGACAACTGTGTCCCGGATGCCGCCCACGGCAGTGCCGACGACCGGCACCCCACAGGCCATCGCCTCCAACGGGGTCAACCCGAACGGCTCGTACCAGGGCGCCGCGACCAGCAGGTCCGCCGAGCGGTACCAGCGGCCCATCTCCTCCCGGGGCACCGCGCCGACCAGGTGCACCCGGTCGGCCACCCCGCACGACTCCGCGAGGGCCCGCAGCCGGCGGGCGTACGGGTCGGTCTCCAACAGCCCCTCGGGTGGGCCGCCGACGACCACGCACTCGGCGTCCGGGACCAGCGCCATCGCGCGGATCACGGTCTGGAAGCCCTTGCGCTCGACAAGCCGACCCACTGTGAGGATCCGGGCTCGTCCCGGTTCCCGGTCGGCGGCCGGCCCGAGCGGGGCGAAGGTGGCGAGGTTGACCCCGGAGGGCACCACTGTCATCCGGGACCGGGGCACACCCATCCGGACCAGCTCGCCCACCTCGTCGCGGCACTGCGCGACGATCCGGTCCACCGAGCGGCCCAGCTCCCGCTCGTAGGAGACCCGTCGGGCCGGGCTGGTGTCCTGCACACCCTGGTAGCGACGCTTCACAGTGCCCAGCGCGTGGTACGTCTGCACCACCGGCACCCCGGTCTGCCGCCCGGCGGTCAGCCCGGCCAGGCCGCTCATCCAGAAGTGCGCGTGGATCACCTCGGGCACCCAGTCGCCGCCGCGCCAGCGCTCGATCAGCCAGTTGCTGAACTCCCGCATGTGCGGCAGCAGCGCGTCCTTGGCGACCGGCTCGGCCGGGCCGGCCGGCACGTGCACCACGTCGTACCCGTCCGGGCTGCGGACGGTCACCGGCAGGTCGGGCGCGTCGCGGCGGGTGTAGACCCGCACCTCGTGCCCGGCGGCGGCGAGCGCGGCGGACAGCTCCGCGACGTGCGTGTTCTGGCCGCCGGCGTCCTCCCCTCCGAGGACGGCGAGCGGGCTGGCGTGCTCCGAGATCATCGCGATCCGCATACTTCCTCCTCCAGCAGCCGGTCCCAGTCAGCGAGGAAACGGTCGAGGCCGTACCTGTCGCGAGCGGCGGTTCGCGCCGCCGCTCCGGCCTGCCGCGCGGTAGCCGGTTCGGCGATGAACCGGCGGGCGGCGTCGAGCAGGGTGTCGGTCCGGGTGGCGAGCGCCCCCGCCTCCGGGGGCACCGCCATCACCGCCTCGGTGGTGGCGAGCGCGACGACCGGCATGCCGATCGACATCGCCTCGATGAGGCTCAGCCCGAGGGAGGTCCACCGGCACAGGTGCAGGTACGCCCTTCGCCGGGCCAGTTCGGTGTGCATCAGCTCCTGGGGCACGTCGTCGTGGCTGGTCAGCCGGTCGGCGGGCAGCCCGAGGTGGTCGGCCAGGCCGGCGACGCCCATGCCGAAGACGTCCAGCGGCGCGATCTCGGCGAACTGGGGCAGCAGGTCGGTGCCGGTGACCCGACCTCGCCGTACCGGCTCGTTGATCACCACGGCGAGCCGGTCCAGTTCGCCGGTGTAGGACGCGGAGGGGGCGACGATGCCGTGGTCGACCACTGTGGTGCGGGTGGCGCCGGTGTCCCAGAAGATCTGGTTGAACCCGGTGACGTGGGCGATGAGCAGGTCGTCGCGGTCGGCCATCGGGTGGCGGGTGTTCGGCACGTCGCCCTTGGGGGTGTTGTGCTCGACGTAGATCGCGGGAAGGTCGCGCCCAGGGCGGCGACGAAGCCACTGCTCGGCCCGGTCGATCTCCTCGGGGCGTTGCAGGATGACCATGTCGACGTCAGCGCTCGGCAGCTCCTCCGGGCTGACCTCGACAGCGCTGTCCGGCCACGGGTAGGTGCGGGCCCGGCCGAGGCCGTACGGGCCGCGGTCGGGTGTGGTGGGAATCAGGTAGCGATGGCTGCCGTGCACGAACGACGTGGTCCAGGAGCCGTGCACGTGCCAGAGCAGGATGTTCATCGGCCGCCACCACCGCTGACGGCGAGGGTCCGGAGCGCGTCGACCACGTCGCCCGGGTCGACGCCACTGAGGCAGGGGTGCCCGGGGACCGGGCAACTGGCCGCCCGGGTGTCCCGGCAGGGAGCGGCGGCGTCGCCGAGCCGGACGGTGGGCACCCGGTAGGGCCCCCACTGGCCGAACGGGACGGTCGGCGCGAAGAGACTCACCACCGGCACACCGGCGGCGGCCGCCAGGTGCGCGGGCCCGGTGTTGCCGACCACCACCGCGCTGGCGTCCGCGACGATAGCGGCCAGGCCGGCCAGGTCGGTGCGGCCACCCAGGTCGGTGCCGCCGGCCGCGGCGACCCGGGCGGTGACCGCGCGCTCGTCCGGGCCGCCGGTGACCAGCACCCGGTGCCCGGCGTCGGCCAGCGCCCCGACGATCCGGGTGGCCACCTCGGGCGGGCAGGCCCGGCTCGACGCGGCCGACCCGGGGTGCAGCACCACGTAACCTGGATCGCCGAGGTCGGCCGGGCGCGGCGGCACGGCGTCCCGGCGGAGCCGCAGGACCGGTTCGTCGCCGTCGGGCAGACGGTGGCCCGCGGCGGCGGCAAGGGAGAGGGCACGTTCGGGTTCGGGCACGCCCACCGGAACCCGGTGCCTGATGTCCAGCAGCGAGCCCGGATAGTCGTCGCTGATCGCCGCGATCCGGTCGATCGCCGCCATCCGCAACAGCAGCGCCAGCGGCAGGGCGGACTGGTGGAACGAGGTGAACACCACCGCCTGGTCCGCGCCGACAGCGCCCAGCCGCGCGGACAGGCTCCGCATGGCCTCCGGATCGACCGGCCCAGGGTTGGGGTCGATCCACGGCAGCGGATGCTCAATGATCTCGTCGACGCCGGGCAACAGGTTGGCGGCGGCCCTGCCGCGCGGCCCGCACAGCAGCACCACCCGCTCCGCTCCGGCCGCGACGGCACGGATCGCCGGGCCGGTGACCAGCACGTCACCGGCCGAGTCCGAGCGGACCACGAGCGCCGTCCGTACCGGTTCGGTGGGCGGGTTCGAGGGCTGCACGGCCTGTTGGCGGCGCAGGATCTCCGCCACCGCCGCCGGCAGATCGGTGGCCACCCATCCGGCGGCGGCGACCTCCTCCGGCCGGGTCACCGGGGTGGGCACCAGCACCGCCGCGGCCCCGGCGGCCATGGCGGCGCCGACGTCCCGGCCGATGTCGCCCACGAGTACGCAGCGGGACGGCGTCGTGCCCAGCTCGCGGGCGGCGGCGTACACCAGGCCCGGCGCCGGTTTGCGGCAGTCACAGCCGTCGGCGTCGTCGTGTGGGCAGACCAGCCACGCGTCGAACCGGCCCAGCAGCTCCTCGACGCGGGCGTGCACCGCCCGCATCTGCTCACCGGTGAAGTAACCCCGGGCCAGGCCCGACTGGTTCGTGACGACCGCCAGCCGCAGACCGGCCGAGCGCAGCCGGTCCAACGCCGCCCGCGCGCCCGGCACCGGCCGCACCTTCTCCGGGTCGCCGTTGTACGGCACGTCCTCGATCAGGGTGCCGTCGCGGTCCAGCAGCACCGCGTCGTAGAGCACCGCTCGGGGGCTTGCGACAAACCTGGAACCGGCGCGGTCAGCAGCGGCGTACACCTGGGCTGACCTGCGCTGATACGGATCCTCCTGGTCCTGTCGCACAGCCGGCGGGTTCCCTGCGCCCCGAGGAGTAAACGTCGTCGTCAAGGGGGTGGGCCAGCGCCGCCAGCGATGCCCCGGGTCGGCCTTACCCGCCGTCCGAGAGAAGCTAACCCGGTCAGTTGTTAGCCCGTGCCGCGCCCCGGGTATGGGATCCCGGTGGCGATTGTGGAGAAAGTGATCGACGCCTCCCCGCAGCAGGTGTTCGACGTGCTCGCGGACGGGTGGACGTACAGCGACTGGGTGGTCGGCACGGCGCACATGCGGGACGTGGACGACGCCTGGCCCCGGGTGGGCAGCCAACTGCACCACCGTGCCGGGCCGTGGCCGCTCTCCTTGCAGGACGCCTCGACGGTGCTGGTCTGCGAGCCGCCGCACCGGCTCGTGCTCAAGGCCGGGCTCTGGCCGGCGGGCGAGGCGATAGTGGCCTTCACCCTGGAGCCGGTCGGCGACGACGCCACCCGGGTACGCCTCGGGGAGGACTTCGCGGCTGGCCCACTGCGGTGGGTCCACAACAAGATCAACGATCTGGTGCTGCACCTGCGCAACCGGGAGACGCTGGACCGGCTCGCCGACATCGCCACCCGACAGAAGGGGGCCTCGTGACCCGGACCGTTGTGGTGACCGGCGCGAGCGCCGGCGTGGGCCGGGCCGTCGCCCACGCGTACGCGGCCCGCGGCGCTCGGTTGGCGCTGCTGGCTCGGGGCGAGGCGGGTCTGGCCGCCGCCGAGCGGGAGTGCCGGCTGCGCGGCGCGACCGACGTGCGGGTGTACCAGGTCGACGTGGCCGACGCGGGCGCGGTGCAGCAGGCCGCCGACGACGTGGTGCACCGCTGGGGCGGCATCGACGTGTGGATCAACAATGCGATGGCGTCGGTGTTCGCGCCGGCCTGGGAGATTCCGGCGCGTGAGTTCCGTCGGGTCACCGAGGTCACCTACCTGGGCACTGTGCACGGCACCCTCGCCGCGCTGCGGCACATGCGGGCGCACGGGCGGGGCACGATCGTGCAGGTGGGCTCGGCGTTGGCCTACCGGGGGATCCCGCTCCAGTCGGCGTACTGCGCCAGCAAGCACGCCGTCCAGGGGTTCAACGACTCGCTGCGCGCCGAACTGCTGCACGACTGCCCGGCTGTGAAGTTGTCAATGGTGCAGCTTCCCGCTGTCAACACGCCGCAGTTCTCCTGGGTCCGCACCCGGCTCCCCCGGCATCCGCAGCCGGTGCCCCCGATCTTCACTCCGGAACTGGCCGCCCGGGCCATCGTCTGGGCCGCCGACCGCGGCACCAGGGAGCTGAACGTGGGTGGCCCGACCTGGCAGGCGCGGGTGGGCGACGCCCTGTTCCCCGGCCTGCTGGACCGGAAGCTGGCCCGCGACGGCTACGACAGCCAGCAGACCGGTGAGAAGATCGATCCGGCGACCTGGCGGGACAATCTGGATCACCCCGGCGATGCCGACACGGACCGGGGCACGGCGGGTGTTTTCCGCGAACAGGCGCGTAACCGTTCCGCGGCGCTCTGGGTCGGTACGCACAAACCGGCGCTCTCCGGTGTCGCGCTCGCCGTCGCGGCACTCGCCCTCAGCGCTGTCGCTCGCCGTCGACACTGACCACCACAAGCCTCTGACCAGGGCCTAGACGCCCGCTCCCGGTAGGCGGCGAGGGTCCGCAACGCCCGGAAGGGGTGCCTCCCTCGGACCGAATCCGGGAACTAGATACCCTTTCCATGACCCTTGTCCGCAAACCGAGGATGACCGACATGATCAAGCCGGTGCAGTTGCCGTCGCCGTGGCGGGACGCACGCCTGACCGTCGTCGTGCCCACGTACAACGAGGCGGGCAACCTCCCGACGCTGGTCGAGCGACTGCTCGCGCTGCCGCTGCCGGGGCTGCGCATCCTCGTCGCCGACGACAACTCCCCCGACGGCACCGGGGAGGTGGCCGACAAGCTGGCCATCGAGCACCCCGACCGGATCGAGGTCGTGCACCGCGCCGGCAAGGAAGGCCTCGGCCGGGCGTACGTGGACGGGATGACCCGGGCGATCGAGGGCGGCGCCGAGTACGTGGCGCAGATGGACGCCGACCTCTCGCACCCGCCCGAGGCGCTGCCGGGGATGCTCGGCGCGCTGCTCTCCACCCAGGCCAGCGTGGTGATCGGTTCCCGGTACGTGCCCGGTGGCGAACTGGACGAGAACTGGCCGCTCTACCGCCGGGCGCTCAGTGGCTGGGCCAACCTTTACGTCCACACCCTGCTGCGGGTACGCATCCGGGACCTCACCGCCGGCTTCAAGATCTGGCAGGCCGAAGCCCTGCGCGACATCGACCTGGAGCGGGTGCAGTCCAACGGCTACAGCTTCCAGGTGGAGATGCACTACCTCGCCACCAAGCTGGGGCACACCATCCTGGAGGTGCCGATCCGCTTCGAGGAGCGGCGCGACGGCGTCTCCAAGATGACCACCGCGACAAAGGTGGAGAGCGCGCTCATGCCCTTCCGCCTCCGCAGCAAACACCGCAACATCACCCGCTGACCCACCCACCCCGCCTCACCCCCACCCCACCCCAGCCGGGGTGATCAAGAGGTTTGCGTCGCCAGTGCCGGAAAATCTGACGCAAAGCTCTTGATCACCAGGGCTCTCAGGGGGTTGGGGGTTGGGCCGGGTAGATGGCGCGGTGGGCGGTGGAGATGGCTGCGGCGTAGGCGCGGCCGGTGAGGGCGCGGTCGCGGGCCAGCGCGGCACGGGCCGCGTTCGCGCCCGGAGCGCCGTGCACACCGCCGCCCGGGTGCGCCGACGCGCTGGCCAGGAAGAGCCGGTCCACCGGGGTGTCCGCCCGGCCCAGGCCAGGGA